>JAPULD010000332.1 GCA_027295365.1 Planctomycetota bacterium | reverse complement strand
ATCGCAGGCGAATTCAATCGAAGGCGCACCAGCCGCCTCTTGACACATCACGGCTCCACCGGTGAAAGCAATCAAGTTCAGCATGTAGGCCACAAGGGCCAGAAAACAAATGCCGGATTGGACTCGTTTGGGACGCACGATCTCTTTCAAAAATCTGCCAATAAAAGGGCTCTATCGGCGGCGAGACAAGTCTAATTGATTGGTTTTACGCCTATGCAGGGAAGAATGTTCCCATTTCAAGACGATTATCCAACCCCATTTCATACCAATGGACATCGTAATTAACGACCTACAGACCCCTGAATTTCAACAAAACCCCGATTTCTCCGCTCTTTGATTGATCGTGATGGTTCGATTTTGCAAAATCGATTCCGACGGTTGAATTAGCTGATAACACGCGTGTGACGTTTCCCGGCCAACTCGATTCCCTTGTTTTCAAGGCAGAATCAACTTTCTCATTGCACATCTTCAGGCTCCATAAGGCCAATTCATTCGTTTCCAGGGCTGCTTTCAGGAATTCATTGAGACGGACGGTATTCGCGGCTATCCTGTTGAATTCGGACCGGTTTCGCCCCACCGACCCAAGGTCAAACAGGACGTTGACCATGAGATTCACCGACAGAAACTTCCCGCCACCATCGATAGTCCCCTTCTGCCTTTTGAGCCTTCTCATTCTGGCCCTGCCACGTTGTGGTCCGGTGATTGAGAAAGCCGGCCCCAGGCCACAGTCTTCCAGAAGCTCAAATGTCTCAGGCATACCTCAGATCATGCGCGGCACGATCTTTTCCGAAGCGACGATCGTTGGGTATGCAAATTCAAATTCTCCCGGCTATTCCCCACTCATCGGTCAAGGCTACGGATTCGTGGTCGGCCTCAATGGGACCGGCTCCCGCGACATCGGCCCTGAACTTCGCGCCCACATGCTGGCAGAGATGAGCCGAGGCGGCATCGGCAGCGCCAGAATTGGCATGCGATCGCTCAGCCCTTCGGCGATGCTTGATTCGATGGACACGGCTGTCGTCATTGTCCAAGGCGTCATTCCTCAAGCGGCGACCACCGGCACTCGATTCGATGTCCGTGTCACCCCGGTCTCCGGGTCATCGACGACGAGTCTTGAAGGTGGCACCCTGTATACGACGCAACTCACTCCACAACTCCAGATCGGCCGGCCCTCAGGCAAAGGTTTCCCTTTGGGCAAGGCACGAGGGCCGATCTTCATCAATCCGTTTGCCGAACCTGGGGCGATGGAATCATCAATCATCAATCGCAACACGGGACGGATTCTCAATGGCGGGTCGGTGATCGACGATCTCCCCCTCAAACTCCGAATCTTCAATCCCAGTCATGCCCGAGCAGGCATGCTCGTCACGGCAATCAACACCCGGTTTCCCCAGGAACCAGGCATGCAAGATCAGACCGCCCGGGGCGAGTCTGACGATTCCATAGAATTGTCTGTACCCCCCTCGTATAAGAACCGGATCGATGAATTCATCGATCTTCTGCTCCATACCACGATCAGACAGGCGAATCCCGAAAGCGTGGCCATGTCCATCAAGCGGATTCTTCTCTCGAATCCAACGCTCAAGATTGCCCAGGATTCGGCTCTTCGCTGGCAGGCCCTGGGGCCCAGGGCATTGCCGATCATTCGGGAACTCTACACTTTTCCCGAGGAAAGGCCTCGCATGGCCGCCCTCCTGGCCGGTGCAAGGTTGAGCGATCCGCTGGCGGTGCCAGAACTGACCAAGCTGGCCCGGAAAGGCTCGCTGTCGATACGCTTGCAGACGATCAGGCTCATGAAGCGCATGGCGCTCGACCCGAATGTCGATCAGGCCCTCCGCACCCTACTGAACGATGAAAACGTGAATATCCGACTCGAAGCGTATGAAACGCTGGCTTTTCGTGGAGACCCGAGCATTCGACACTTCCCCGTCGATGAGAAGTTCTATATCGATATCGTTGATTCGGATTCCGCCCCCCTGGTGTACATCACCGAAATCGGTTTGCCCAGAATCGTTCTTTTCGGGACCGATATATCCATCAAGCAACCAATGACTTGGCAGACGTGGTCGAATCGAATCATGGTGACCGGGGACTCAGATGACGAGGAGTTGGAAGTCTATTACCGCCCCATCAAGTCGCAACAGGGGTTTATCTCAAAGGTCAATCCCGATCTCAATGAGTTCATTCGATTCCTGGGTCATACCTCGACGATTGAGCGTCCCGAACCGGGCCTCGGCCTGAGTTATGGCGAGACGGTCGGATTGATCTATCAAATTTGCAGAAGCGAGTACGTGAAGGCCGATTTCAGAGCACAACAGGATCGTATTCAGGCGGCCATCGCCGCGATCCAGGAAGATGAGATACTCCTTGAACGGCCCGATTTTGCGGATTCCGACAATGACCGATTCTTGCCAAGCCCCGAAGAAGCCATGTCAACCGGGCAATCTGGGCAAGCCTCTGGACGACCGCTCTCGTCAACGGGCGGTGAATGAGCCTGAAATAGGGCGATTCGGACTGCTCGGGCCACGCTAAGACCAATATGATGAGATCTGCCCTTCCACTTACTATGAAAGGATTGGACGGATCAGATCTCGACAGGTACAACATCGATCGCTTCGCCAGGCTCAAGGATTGAGCCGGTCACTGACAGGAGGTCAATGCCGCATGCGGCTTGCGAAGATTACCATTACCGGTTTTAAATCATTCGCCGACACCACCGAGTTTCGGTTCGACCAACCCATCACGGGTATTGTCGGACCCAACGGGTGCGGCAAGTCCAATGTCGTGGATGCCATCAAGTGGGTGCTGGGCGAACGCTCGGCGAAAAGCCTGCGCGGCGAAGCCATGCTCGATGTCATTTTTGCCGGGTCGGCCGCCCGGAAGCCTTTGGGCGCGGCCACCGTCACGTTGACATTCGACAATCCCGTCGTCAAGCCCGAGGCCAATGCCCCGGCGGATCGACGATTCCTGAATGTGGACAGCGAGCAGGTGGACGTGGGCCGGCGTCTCTATCGAGACGGACGGAGCGAATACCTCATCAACAATCGCAAGTGCCGCCTGCGGGACGTCAAAGAACTGTTCATGGACACCGGCATCGGCTCCAACGCCTACTCGATCATCGAACAAGGCCGCGTGGATGCGATGTTGACGGCCAACCCAATCGAGCGTCGCAACATCTTCGAGGAAGCCGCGGGCGTGGCCAAGTTCAAGGCCCGGAAGATCGAGGCCCGACGCAAGCTTGAGCGCACGGAAGTGAACCTCGTCAGGGTCCGAGAGCAGCTTGAAAACACCGAGCGTCGCCTGCGGATCGTCAAGGGCCAGGCCAACAAGGCCCGGAAATTCAAGGAATACGACGATCGGTACAGGATCCTGCGCGTCGATCTGGCCCTGGATCTGTATCACGATTTGCGGGACCGCCTGCATGGTCTGACCAGCCAGATTGCGGAGCTGGAAACCAAGCGTCAGGAGTTGCATGATGTATTGGCCGGGGCTGAGGATGACAAGCAGTCAGCCGAAGTGACCCGGTACGACCTGCAGAACGAACAACGCGATCTTGAGCAGCGACGACTGGAGCAAGTGGCTTCGAGAAAGCAGGCCCATCAACGCCAGGAGATGACGGAGCGCAACATCGCCGACGCCCGGGATCATGTGAAGGAAGACAGGGAAAGGCTTGATGAGTTCACTTCGCGTCTGGATGAATTGAATACGCAGCTGGAGGAGGCCTCGTCGAAAATCGCCGACGCCGAGCAACGGGTGAGCGAAGCCGAGCGACAGGTCGAATCGCTGAATGAAGACCGCGCCGCCACCCAGGACGTGGTTCATAAAGCGCAGCAGGAAGCCAATGTCCTTCGCGAGTCCATCAACCGGACCACGCAGGGGCTGACCCAGACCACAAGTCGTCTGGAACGTGTGGTGGAGCGAACCTCGGGTCTCGATGAGCAAGAGGCCAGGCTGGTCGAACGCGACGATGAACTTGAAACGGAACGCGAAACGCATGAAACGCATCGTTCCCGAATCGATGGGGAACTGACCCAGACCAGGCAACGTGTCGAGCAACTTGAAGGCGTGATCATCGAGCATGATCGTGCCGCGGCGGCCCTTGGTGAG
>JAPULD010000331.1 GCA_027295365.1 Planctomycetota bacterium | reverse complement strand
CTTCTTTGCATTCGTCCGGCCCGACAGGATCATCACCGAATCATCAACCGTCCAGGTTTTCCCCTTGCTGTCCTCAATGAATCCCATGCCAGCCACGGGGGCACTCGTGTCGGGGCGAAGGATGGGTATCAAATCCCGGATGAAGGGAATCTGGATTGCGAACAAGCCGAAGACGGTGAAAAAACACACCATTGAAAACCACTCACCGTTCGCCAGCGCGACCAACGCTTGAAACAGAAAAACCACCATCATCAAAATCATGAATCCGATTTGTGGCGTGCTGGTGAGGATCGTCTCGGGTTCGAGCATAGCCGGTTCAGTCGGGATCGCCTGCAGGGACTGGCGGTGGGTCTTCGATGCGATGGTGGTCGGGATGGTGACATCGTTGGTCGCGCACGCCTTGACGAGCGATTGCCATGTCCAGCGGGCCTGACTCTTCCATTGCCAGATCGACGCCTGAGCTTCCATCCCCATGAGTTCGCGTTCAAACTCAAGGTTCTGCGTGTCGTTCTCGGCAGCGAATTCGTTGAACAGCAAGCGGCTTCTCCGTCGATCCGAAAGCATCGGCCCCACCGTCGAAGCCAACATGAAGATGCCCATGACGCCAAGGAACGGATACATGATGTAGGGAGCCTGGGGCATGCCACTCACCGCGGTGGCAATGAGGACCACCACGAGCCCGAAGATCGTCAGCACCCACAGAAAGGCAAAGACGGACGTGCGAGCCCTCATGAGCGGCACCACGCCATACGCCACTTCGCGAATGCGCTCGGGTGATGTGATATCTGTTTCGTTGTTCGGTGACGCCATTGGGGAGAGTATGACTTTCCCAAAGGCACGACGCAAAATTAATAAGAGAATGCAGAGATGGCTTCTACAAATGTATGACGCGTGTGTATTTACGAGAAGCTACCGCTTCGCCGCCTGCGCCCCGAGGTATTTCGCGATGTCGAAATCCACGTAGTCGGCGTGATGGAAGATGATCGACTCGATCGATCGCTGCACCCCCCCGGAAGGTCGCGGATCACCCTCGAAGGAATGCGTCGCGATCATGTGCATGACTTCCGCCGGGAGTTCGTGCTTGTAGCACATGCCCACACCCGAGAAGGGATGACGCAGCATCTCGCCATAGTGGCCCTTGATGACCTCACCTTTCTCGTTCTTGTCGAACTCGAGCGGCTTGCCCACATCCGCGAGCAACGCCCCCGCGATGAGCGTGTCGCGATCGATGGGGATCTTCCCGCTGAACGCGCTTTCAAGAACGTCCGCGATCGCGATGCACTGACGAACGCAGGAATTCAGGTGTTCGATGAACATCAGGTCGATGTCTCCCGCGAGCAACGTGAACTTGACTTGACGCAGTTCATCAAATGTCCAGCCTTTGCCGCCGCACCCTGTGGTGATGGCCTCGTTCCACACCTTGGCGACCTTGTCGCGCAGGTCGGCATCGGAGATGTCCATGAGATTGGGAAAGAGTTGAGCGATCTGGTCGGTGCTGTAGGTCACGTGGTCGGCTCCAGGCGGTTGGATTCGAAATCGGCCCTGATCAGGCCATAAATATAATCATCTTCCAGTCGATCCCCCTGGCAGAAGTTCTGACGCAACAAGCCTTCGCGCTGAAAACCCGCCTTTTCCAGAATTCGCGCCGAAGCGGGATTGGAACAGAAGCAGTTGGCAAACAATCGATGGTGAGGCGTAGTTTCGAAATACCATTGCACAATACGCTTCAAAGCTTCAGTGGCGAATCCCCGGCCCTTGAACTCGCGCCCCACGACGTAGCCCACCTCGACGCAGCCCTGGGTCTCGGTGACTTCAAGCGAGACATCACCCACGACCTGACCCGATTCCTTGATCGTGATCGCAAACGCACCCCCCATCCCCTCACGCAGCGCGGCCAGCTTTTCGTCGATCCAGCGAGCCGCCTCTCCTTCGGGATAAGGAAATGGAATCAACCCGGTTCCCCGAGCCATGTCCTCGTCGTTGCAGATGACCTGAAACGCTTCGGCATCGGACGGCTCAATGTTTCGCAAGATCAGCCGATCGGATTCGAGTTGAGGCAGCGTGGTGGGCAGCATCGTTTCATCATTTATGACAGTGCACAATTCGGTGGTACGGGCTTCCAGCCCGTACGAATGAAAGCATTGAACGGGCAGGATGCCCGTTCCACTATTTGGAGAGTTCTCATTCGGTTCGGTGCTCGATTTCTCGGCTCGCAGGCCCATCGTAGGAATGATCAACCGGGTCGATTTTCCGCATGGGTTTTTGACGCTGTTTTTCTTCCGTCACGTGCGCCACGAGTCCGGGCGTGCGTGCGATCATGAAGAGGCCATTCATCGTTTCGAATGGGAATCCCAGATCCGCGAGGATTGCCCCCATCGCACCATCCACATTGATGGGCAGTTTTTTCCCCGAGGCTTCAAAGACACTTTGCACGGCTCTCGCCGCCTCTACGTGTTTGCCCGTGGCCCCCGCGGCTTCGGCGAGTTCAAACAGTCTCGCGGTCCGGGGGTCGTTGGAGTGGATGCGATGACCGAAGCCGCTCATGCGCTGGCCGCCGGCCTTCATCTCGGCAAGTACGGCTTCCGCGACCTCACCCAGCGAGTTTCCAGTTTCTTCGCAGCGGGCAATGATGTGCGAAAGTTGCCGCGCACAGTTTTCGATTGCGCCGCCATGCGAAGCGTTGATGCTCATGATGCCCGCAGCGACCGAAGCGCTGAGACTCGCCCCGGTGGAAGCGACGGTTCGCGCCGCGAGGGCCGAAGGGGGCGTCGCCCCATGGTCGATCGACGAGACGAGGATCGCATCCATGAGCCTCCCCACCGACTCGCTGGGCATCTCGCCTCGGAGGATCAGATAGACCGCGGCACCAAAGCTCACTTTGCCCATCAAGTCGGCGATGTCATACCCCTTGACCCGTACGGAATTTGGCTGGATCTTGGTGATTCCGGTCGTCCACGCATTGGGATTGGTTTTCGTTTCGTCACTCATGTCGTGGCAGTCTCGTTCGCTTTGGACAATGTGGCAAGTGCATCAACCGTCGCCTTTGGCAAATCGCCAAATTCGGGAACGACAATCGCTCCGGCATCACGCAGGGCCTGCACTTTGCCTTC
>JAPULD010000330.1 GCA_027295365.1 Planctomycetota bacterium | reverse complement strand
ACGTTTTTTCCCTTCTCGATGACCACATCGACTTGCTGGATGCGGTCGAAAAAGCGGGACAGACGTTCGACCTTCTTTTCGGCGTACTCCTCGATCGCCGGCGTGAGGTCCATGTGCTTGCTGCTGATATTGGTCTGCATGATGAATGGTCTCCTTGCCACCTTTGGGCGGCACACTCAACTGGCATTCCGGCGATGAGGATCGGAATCTGATGCCTCATCATCCACGAGTTCTGATTGTGTGTCATTGTTACCGCCATTGGCCTTTGTCGCCAGCGAACCGATTTCGCCGGTCGAGTCGGGGCTCGATTCAATCACCTGGTGCTGGGGGATGAGCACGCCTCCACTCACGGCGAATCGAATCGCTTCCTCCACCGTGATCGGTAGTTCGCGAACCTGATCCCTGGGGACGGTAATCGTGTATCCGGTGAAGGGCGTGGGGGAACTGGGGATGAAAATCGTCACCGAATCACCCGCGTCCTCAGCCACTGACTTCATTGAAGAGCCGGTCTGAAAACCCACCGACCAGATACCTTTTCGAGGATATTCTACGACCACGACCCGGTTGAAGGACAAGGGTTTTTCATCGCTGAACAGAAAATCAACCACCTGCTTGACGTGTGGATACACCTGTTTGAAGACCGGCAATGTGGTGATGAATCGCTCAAGTCGGCGATAGATTTGCCGCCCAAAGAAACCACCAAGTAAACGTCCCGTAACGTAGACCCCGATGATGGCCATCATGAGGCCGATGAAGTCCATGAGCCAGTGTTCATCCCACCAGGTCTGGATGTTCTCTCCCCTCAATCGTGATCGGGCCGAATTCAATTCCGCGGTGGGAACGATATCGAGAAACTCGACACTCAAATCTTCTTTGAGAAGTTCGTCCGATGGTTCGAACATGCCCTGGAGCGGTTTCCAGTAGGGCGTGGCTCGATGCAAGGTGAGCCTCACGCCTCGATTGATCGGCTCGGCAAATGAATTATCAACGAACTGATACGCTTTGACGACAATCCACAGCGTCAGCACGGTGGGCAGAAGAACCACCAAGCCTTTCACGAAGAATCGCTTGAAATCGGCGTTGAACGTTCGGTTCGAAGGGTCTGTCATAAAGGGATCCAGAGTCTGCCGTCATTCGGAGCAGGCGGCTGCCCTCGTCAGTAGTGTAGAAGTGAGTGCCGTTCCCATCAATTTAGGAAGCGAATAGTCAGGATTTCAGGCTAGAAGCCACCGGCGAGGGCTTTGAGACGCAGCGTCACGTTGAAATATGCCCCGTCCCGCCTGACGCGAAGCTCGATGTATTGGCCCACCTTCTTCCCGCCAATGATGACTTGCAGTTCCCTCATGGTACGGGTGTCCTGATCATCCGCCGAGACGATCACATCGCCCTTGCGGAGACCAGCCTGTTTCGCGGCCGAGTTCGGGAGCACATCGGTGATGACGACCCCGTCATTGCTCAGGTTGAAACCGCTTCGAATGCCCAGGGCGGCGTCGCCATTTCGGATGGTCATGTCCAGTCGAGGCTGGGCCATCAGCCATTTTCGCCAATCCCGTTCGATCTCGCGCAATGGCTTGTCGAAAATCGTCTCGAACGCCCGGACACCGCTCGGATCCGATCCGAAGTTTCTTGTGTACGCGCGATACCACTGGACGAGTTTGCCTTGCTCGGCGATGTACCGGAACATCGATCGGACCTGGGGATACAGCACGTTGGCCCGACGCATGAACTCGTCGCTTTTCATGGAGAAGATGTCACGCCATTTGTGCAGTCGACCGGCCCGGGCTCTGGCCCCGACGATGTTGTGTCGTTCGTTGGGGAGGAATTCAATCGAACCATCCGGGTTGAGCCGATAATCCTCGTACAGCGAAGCCATGCCTTCCTGGACCCACAAGCGGTGAATCTGGTCGAGCCGGTCCATGTGGCCGTAATGAAAGGCATGGAAGAATTCGTGACGGAGGGAACCGCCAATGTTTCGCGCCACCAGGGTGCGACGACTGTGCTGGTAGAGGCCGCCAATCCCGGGGTTGCCCTTGAAGAATTTATCTGAATCATCGGGCGTCGGAATCGCGATGAGCACGTAATACGTGGGGGGGTCGCCAAAGAGCGTGTCGATCAGGTGATCGGCTTCCGCTTCGAGCATGTCGCGCATGTCTCGATGCGTTGTTTCATCCAGCGCCGTGGAATACTGGATGCGTCGCTCGCGGTCGGTTTCGTACCGATACGCCTTGCTCTTGTGCGATTCTCGCCATTGCGAAAGTGCGTCGTAGGACCTGGATTCATCTCGCTCTTCAAGCGATTCAAAGATACGCTTGAAGGTCGGATGCGAACGCAAGCCTTCCAGGTCCGGATCTTCACGCAGGAGATCGAGGTCTCGGAAACCACTCTTCATCGCCTTGTAGAGATACGACGCGGCCCGATCGTATTGCGTGAGTCGGCAATACGCGCACGCGGCGTTGTAGAGCATGTTCGAGTCGTTGGGGACTTTCTCCAGGTACAACTCGATCATTCCCGCCGCGTCTTCCCAGGCATTGACCGCAAAGGCCTTGCTGATCTGTCGGCGAAGCGTCGAAGGGTGGCTGGCGGATTGAGCGAAGGAAGGTTGCGTCGCGAACAGGGCGATGATGATCGCCATCAGCATCGATAGACGATTGCTTCGGGTGATTCGGGTTGGTCGAGAGTGCTTCATGCCTTCTTCATAGACGAACAATCCTGGTCAACCTGTCAGACGTTGCGAAGGGTCCTCAAGTTTCAGGCAAGATGACAACTTGCCCAGTTTCAAGGCGAATTCGGTTCATGGCGAACAATTGGATCGCCTCGGGATACGCCAGGCATTCCTGCTGGAAGACCCGGGCCGCCAACGAGTCCGCATCGTCCTCAGGCTCGACGGGGCATGGCCTTTGCAGGATCGTCGGGCCATGGTCGTATTCTTCATCCACAAAATGAACCGTGCATCCGGAATATGTCATACCGGCCCCGAGCACGGCACGATGCACATGCGCTCCATACATTCCCCGGCCCCCGAACGAGGGAAGCAGCGCTGGATGGATGTTGATCACCTTGTCCCGCAAAGGGGGATCAAGGCGGATCAAACGCAGATAACCACACAGGCAGATGAGATCGATGTTCGCCTCGTCCACGCAGCGAGTGATGAAATCGTGGGCCTCATCGAACGAACCATTCCGGGCCAGGGGGGTGATCTTGACATCAAGCCCCAATGACCTGGCTCTGGGGACGCCCGCAATGTCCTCGCGGGTGGCGATGACGAGTTCGATCGAAGCGTCCAGCGTCGAAGCGTCGATCTGCGAGGCAAGATTCATCATCGTGCGCCCGCCCCCACTGATCAGGCAAGCCAGTCTCAAAGTTCGGCTCACGAATCATCCTCCTCGGAACCATTCTCCATGGCCGAGGGAGGGGAGTCGAACGCGATCGGCTTGCCTTGGGCATTGACCGAGACCATGGTCAACTCAGCCTCCGTCACCATCGTCACCTTTCCGGTTTGATACCGCTCCGCCATGACGCGCACGCAGGCCTTGATCGATGTGGTCCCCAGTCGCAACAGGCACGTCTGAAATTCGACGGTATCCCCGACATACACGGGGGCCTGGAAATCGACGCGATCGATCGACGCGGTCACCCAGCGGTGAATTCCATGCCTTCGGGCCTCGATGAAACCCGCCTGATCGATGTAGGAAAGGATGACCCCGCCGAAGATGGTCCCGTAATTGTTCATATCACGGGGCATCATGATCGCTTTGAGCGAGAGTTGGAAATCGAGGGGTTTGTCCATGAAACCCATCATCTCCTCAGGGGGGCCCGGGGACAACTTGCTGGCAGGCGGAAAAACCTGAACAACCGGTTCAGAGGGCCCCGGGAGCCGCCGATAACTGTGGCATGGACACCCCTCGGCTCTCGATTCTCATTCCGAATTTCAACAATGGTCGTCAAAGTGCTTTCAATGAAGATCTCAACTTCATCGAGGACCTGATCCGTTCGCTCGTGACCACATTGGCGGATGATCCGACGTCCCTGGAGATCATCATCGCCGACGACGGGTCGACGGACGATTCGCTGGCCACGCTGCACAAATGGGCCAGTCGGAAATGGCCCAAGGGTTGGCGCGAGGGGACGCCAATCTTCAGGCTGATCGAACTTGAGCATTGTGGCATCCTGAGCATCGTCGCCAACCGGCTC
>JAPULD010000033.1 GCA_027295365.1 Planctomycetota bacterium | reverse complement strand
CGTGATTCACTCGACCGATTCGACGTTCATCGGCGGATCGGCCTCGGCCGGTGCCTTGCCGAGGGCGCTGGGCTTGACGATCGCCGCGACGACGATGCCCGCGGCCAGCCAACCCACGATGTGGCCGATGCCCGTGACGAGCGTGAACTCGTCGGGAAACCCGTACCAGATCCAGTACGACGCGTCGGTGTTGAACCAGGTGAACAGGCCCAGCAAGCCCATGATCGCCACGCGGCTGAAATAGCCACACTTCGCCGAGGCGATCACCATCGCCGCCATCAAGCCCGCCAGTACGTTGGCCAGGAACTGCAATCCCAGCGTCTGCGCGCCCATGGTGGGCCCCCCATCGGCCTGCAACACGATCAACGCCGAAGGCCCGGCCTCCCAGGCGGCGGCTTGCGTCTTCTTCTGCTCATCCAGGTCGGTGATCGACGTATCCTGCCCCGGCATCAGGTAGATGCCCGACTCGGGCAGGCCCTTCAACGCCTCCAGCACCGCGGGCTCGGCGGGTGTCGTCTCGTAGTTCAACCCCATCGATCCGATGGGCAGCGCGATGTGCATTACCGCTCCCCACACAAAGACGATGATCCCAGCCACGATACCGGCGATGATGATCCGCATGGTGTGCTCCTTTTTTTATGCAATCACAATCCTCTGCCACACGAATCCGACAAGACCGAACGATCGGCGGAAAACACGCTCCAATCATACCACCATACCCGGTTTCACTGCTCTGCTTCAGCCCAACCGAGAACTACTCCAGAGAACATCCCTTGCACCCCACACTTTGAGACGTTTTCCACAATCGAAGTCTCATCCCGATTGCCTGCTCCTTTAATCATGACTACTTTGGGGGCCCCCCGGTGTCGAGGAATGCCCATGCAGGACATGCCACTCATCTGTTTTCGATCGTTCCACCAGGATGGTCAGGACGCCTGCGAAGCCGAAGACCTCGCGCTCACCCATCGTGGCTTTCGTGCTGAAATCTGCGAGCACATATGCATGATGATCTGACAGCGGAATGATGTTGAGGCCGGATACATTCGTGTTGAGTTCCATGCCTGAATTTCGAATTTCCGCAAGACTCTTCACGATGTCGTCCGGAGTCGCATATAGCCGCTGACCGTCCGTGAACCACGAGAACCTGGAATCCTGGACATAGAGTGCACGAATCGCGGCTTCATCATTACCCTTGAGTGTTTCAAGGTACTTTTTCATGAAGCTTTTGACCTCCGGAACAACCGTTGAATCCATCGCGCTGCTCTCGGGAGGTTGAACCACCGCGGTTCCGTTCGACGCAAGTAAGATCATCGCCAACGCGATGATCGAGGCAATCCATCCAACGTTAACCTTGTTCAATTTGACACGCTTCATCTTCATGACTCCTGTGTTCGGCCTTGTTCTTTTTCTTGGCAAACCGTTCGTGAATTCAGATCGAGTCAGGAGATGCCTTCGACGTATTGCATCGCGCCGACTACATTGCCTTCGGTATCTTCAAACATCACCAGCGTGCCGACGTGGTCGATGGTGAAGGGCGGAGCCTTTACGGCACCTCCATGCTTGACGATCTCCAGTGCGATGGCTTTGACATCCTCCACCGAGATCGTGCATTCAAAACCGATCATCCCCCTGCCTTCAACCGGGGCACGGCGTTTCTGCAGGGCTCCATGAATCGCCCCTTCGCCGGTCTGAATTCGCCAGAAATCAGGCGGTCCCCAAGGCTCAAACCCCCAGCCGAAAACACGCTCGTAGAACTTCTTGGCGCGTTCGCAATCGTCTGCATGAATGGCAAAGTGGGCGATATTGTTTGGCATATAAAACTCCTTTGAAATCAGTCTAGAGGGTTGCCATGCGTCGTCAATACGGTATTCTGACAATATATACTGCATATGCGTCACACCACCAAGCCACCCGAAGAGCACATCATCATTCGATCTCTCTCATTGACCATGCCCTCGGGATTTGAGATCGAGGAACATGCCCACCTCTGGGCGCAGTTCATCTACGCGACCAATGGCGTCATGACGGTGACCACGGAGGATGGCACGTGGGTGGTACCCTCCCGCCGCGCTGTGTGGGTACCTTCGATGATCCACCACTCCATCGTGATGACCGGCACCGTCACCATGCGAACGCTCTTCTTTCGACCACGCCTGGTGAAGAAACTTCCGGTCTCGTGTCGCGTGATGGGCGCCTCTTCACTGATGCGCGAGCTGATTTTACGAACGATCGAGCTGGGGTTCCTGTACAAGAACAATCCCAAACACATGCGACTGCTGGACCTCATTGTCGATGAACTCCAGGAACGACGAGAGACGGCACTTGAATTGCAAATGCCGTCTGATCCACGCTCGCACATTGTCGCGCAGCGTGTCCACGACAATCCAAGGTCGAATGAATCACTTCACTATCTGGTGAAAGGGTGCGGGGCGAGTCCCCGGACGATTGAACGAGCCTTTCAGCGCGAACTTGGCATGACCTTCGGCCAATGGCGTCAACAAGTGAAACTGCTGCACGCCTTGCGACTGCTCGCCGATGGATCCTCGGTTTCGAACGTCGCCAGGGAAGTGGGATACGAAAACACCAGCGCGTTCATCGCCATGTTCAAACGAACCATGGGCCTGACCCCACATCAGTATTTCATGCACGACGAGGCCCACGCAAGCTAGCAATTGCAATCTTGGTTTTCAGGGTAGAAGTGTTATTCTCGTGGTCGGAAACTTGGTGTTGGATCCGGTCTCACTGAACATCGAGGTCCACGAGAGTCGATTTGCGATGCGAACCCGAATCAAAGCCACACGGTTGACATGCAGACTATGCGTTTTCAGTTGCATTGCGTTCCTGATCTCATCATCGTTCGCGCAAGCACCTCCATCGCAGTCCGAAGAGCAACCCCCGAACAACGTCGATTCGGAGAAACCGACCTCGCAAGAGATGAAGGACGACATGCTTCGCCTCATGGGTCAGAATTACACGCCCAGAGAGCTCTATCCATCGCTGATGCAACTACCGGATCTTTCGCCTCAGAAGCGTGCGGAGATCAAACGACTTGCCCGCCAGCGAATGGAAGACGGCTTGAAGATTTTCACCGAGAGCCGTGCGGAACTCGCGGCTGCAACGGAAAGCAACGACCTCCGCGGAATGCAACATGCCGCCGCCGACATGCGTGCCGCAATTGCACGATACGAGAGCGGACTCGCAGCCCTGCATGCGCTTGAAGACGGAGAAGGCCCGCAAGAGATTGCGTTGAGTTGGTTCAGGCACGAATTGAATCTCGATTCGTCCACCGCAACGGGACAGGCGGCCATCGTTTCAGGGATGACGCCCTTCCACATCACGCTCTGTGTTCTTCTGGTCGTCTTCGCATCGGCCATGGTCTGGATGTATTGCCTTCGCATGCGGCGGGCCGCGGCCTTGCTCCACAAGCTGTCCCAACCGACCTCATCCTCAAATGCGGCACCCAAGGGAGCGGCCGTTCCAATTGCGAGCCTCTCGACGAAACAGGACTCCGCCACTGTTGCGAAGCAAGCTCCCTGGAGTGGTGCCTTGCGGGTCGCGTCCATCTACTCAGAGACTCCGAACGTAAAGACATTTCGGTTTGTGGAACCGGCCAACGGAGTGATCCCGTTTCATTACCTGCCCGGGCAGTTCCTGCGACTGGTGCTTGAAATTGACGGCAAACCGGTCAAGCGTGCGTACACGATCGCCTCGACGCCGACGCGAAACCGTTACCTCGAGATCACCGTCAAACGTGAAGAACATGGCTTGGTCTCGGGATACCTTCATGAACGCGTGAACGTCGGCGATGTCATCAACATCACGGCTCCCGCGGGTACGTTCACGTTCACTGGCTCGGAGCATGACAGCATCGTCCTGATCGGCGGTGGGGTTGGCGTTACTCCATTGATGAGTGTGGTCCGAGAGTTAACCGACATCGGTTGGGACAAGGAGATTTACTTTCTCCTGTCTTGCAGAAATCGCGATGAATTCATCTTTCGGGAAGAGTTGGAATATCTTCAGGAGCGCAATCCCAACCTTCGGCTCGTCGTGACCCTCAGTCGTGAGCCTGAAGACCTCAAAGGCTTTCATCACGGACGCATCACCAAGGAGTTGATCGCAAACTCGATTCCCGGCATTGCGAATCGATCGGTCCACTTGTGCGGCACACCACAGATGGCGGATTCAATTAAAGAGATGCTGACGGAGTTAGGCGTGCCGTCGTCTGAAATCAAGATCGAGGCCTTCGGTACCATCAAGCGCAACCCCGCCGCACTTGACCATGAAAAACCGATTCCGCAGACTGACGCTCCTCGAGTCACGTTCAGTCTTTCCGATAAATCGGGACCATTGGCCGAGGGCGTGACGATTCTTGAGGCGGCCGAGGCGATCGGGGTCGACATCGACAACGCTTGCCGCTCCGGTACGTGCGGCAGCTGCATGGTGAAGTTGATGTCCGGCACAGTCACCATGGAGGTGGAAGATGCTCTCTCCCCTGAAGAGAAGGACGCGGGAATGATCCTGGCCTGCCAGGCGAAATCCGACGCCGAGGTCATTGTCGAGGCCTGAAGTTATGCGTGATCGAGAAAAGACAATCGTCACCTTACTCATGCTCCTGATGCTCACCGTCTGGCTTGGCTTTCTTCTCCACCGTTCGCCTCGTTTCGCCGGGAGCTTGTCCGGCGGCATTCTCGGCGTGAGCGGAACGATCCTGATGCTCGTCCCGCTGGCCGCATACAGCGTTGTCAAACGTGTTCAGACCATCAAACGCCGCGTCACGGGCTGGGTGTCCATGAAGACGCTGCTGATGGTTCACATCTACGCGGCCATCATCGGCTCAATCCTGATCCTCTTGCACACGGGTCACAAGTTCGAAAGCCCGTTGGGAATGGCGCTGACGGCCATGGTTCTCCTGGTGGTGATCAGCGGGTTCGTCGGCCGGTACCTCATGAATCACATCAATCAGGGACTCCGCGAGAAGCAGCACATGCTCAAGGGATTGCAACTCGGCTTCGAACAGTTGAGCCAGGAGGGTGCCCACCAAAGCGTCGAACCGACGTCAATCCGTTCGGCTCCGGACCGGCCCTGGAACTGGTTTCGCAACTGGAATCAAACGGAGGAGTTGGTGACGTCCGTCAGTGCGGTCGCCGGGGGGATCGCAGACCTTGAGTATTCAATCGCGGTCCACAGCCGCATGAAAAGCCTCTTTCAGAAGTGGCACCGATTTCACCTGGTGATCTCGGGGGTTCTTTTCTTTGTGTTGGCGCTCCACCTCTGGTCGGGCGTGTTTTCCGGCTGGCGGTGGTTCCCATGAACATGAAGACGCTTCTAATCGGAGTCGGGCTTCTGGTCGCGGTCGCGGCCGTCTTCGCGATGCCCTATTCAAACACCGTGCCTCGTTATGCGGTCAATCCGGGGCTGCTCTCGGAGCCTCATGCGTTTCTGGAGAATCGATGCAGCGCCTGTCATACCCCCCTCAAGGGCATCGAGGCTTCAAACTGCATCGTGTGCCACGCGAACGACGAAGCCCTGCTCCAGCGCGAGCCCACGGCGTTTCACGGCAACATCGGAAGTTGCAAGGAATGCCATTACGAGCACAGCGGGCGCATCCAGCATCCCATCGCCATGGATCACTCGGCACTGTCTCGAATCGGTTTTCGACAACTGAGGGATTCGGGGGATGAAGAGTTCAACCAGGGCGATTCCCTCGCTCGATTCCTCAACGTGGGACGGGCGTCCTCCTTCCAATCGCAACTCAACTGCACGGCGTGTCATGCAAAGGAGGATCCACACAGCTCCCAATTCGGATCGAACTGTGCCGCCTGCCACGAGACGGAGCGTTGGTCGATTGCGACCTTTCGACATCCTTCGCCACGTTCCCAGGATTGTGCGCAATGTCATTATGGCCCGCCGTGCCATCGAACGACGCACTTCCGTGAGGTGTGCGCGCAAGTGGCCGACAAGCCAGAGGCCAAGGTCAACGAATGCTATTCCTGCCACCAAACGACGTCATGGAACGACATCAAGGGGGTCGGCTGGTACAAGAGCCATTGAGACAGGATCGGGAATTGCAGAATCTGCTGGAGCGGAATGGGGAGGTCAAGAAGAGATAATTGACAGTTAACAGTTGAAATCGACCCTGATGACTCATGGTTCATGACACATGGCGCATGGCTGTTTTCGGTATGCCGCCTGTGTTTGGGGGCCAGATATCGGGAAGCCAGAAAGCCCACTCAGGCACACGATTATGGGGCGAGAAAATTACTCGCACCCATTGACTACAATTGTAGACTGAATATAGTCAACTACTACTGTGGTCGTATCATGAGAGGTTGATATGCGAAAAGACATCACGGAAGCAGAATTGGATGTCATGGACGTACTCTGGCTTGAGTCTCCCATTGCCGCGAGCGACATTCACCTTCAGCAGGATTCCCAGAAGAAGTGGAGCATCCAGACCGTCAAGACCCTGCTCAGTCGTCTGGTCGAAAAAGGCGTCGTGGCTTATGAAAGAGACGGCAAACGCTTCCTCTACCGCCCCCTGATAAAGCGCGGCGACTACACACAAAGTGCCGCGACCCGGCTTGTTGACAAACTCTTTGATGGGCGGGTCGCGCCGTTGATCTCGCAACTCGCCGAGGGGCGGGGCCTCAGCGATGACGATCTTGAGGATATCGAACGTTTACTTGAAGGCCTCAAGCATGAACACTGATGACTTTGCTTTGGCGCTAAGTATCGCGTTCCTGGGAAGCACGCTGGCCATGATCCTGATCCTGGCCGTCCGTCGGCGCGTCTCACGTCATTTTGGAGCGAGCACGACGTATGCCCTGTGGTTCACGCTGGGACTCTGGTTCCTCTTGCCCCTTGGGGCACTCGTCACGACGCATGAAGCGGGCGATCCTGATTTCGTTTTGTGGACCGCCAGCCAGGAAGTTGTTTCCGACCTCGAGACGGAAGCGAATTCGATTCCAGCTGCGAGGTGGCCTTCTACGCCCATTGCGTCCCCAAGCCTCTCACTCATTGAGAGTTCGCGACTCATCTGGATAGCCGGCGCCATCTTCTGGCTGGCCTCCCTTGTTCTAATCCAAATTCGCTTCCATCGCGCCTTGCTGGCTCAGGCAAAACCGGCCAGCCCTGAAATCGTCTCGCTGACCGAGGTCCTTTCACGATCCATCGGTTTGAAGCGTCCGGTTGAGATTCGGATGATCGATCGGCCCGGCTGTCCTTTTGTCATTGGCCTCTTGCGCCAGTCGATCATCCTTCCATCCTCATTTCTTCGTGATTACACGGAAGACGAACAACGTCTCGCATTGATCCATGAACTGACTCACATCAAACGGCACGACCAGTGGGCGAAATGCGCGGCCCTTGTGTTTCGCGCCTTGCAGTGGCCGAATCCGGTCGTCCATTTCGCCTACAAGGCTTTTTGCATTGACCAGGAGGTCAACTGCGATTCCGATGTTCTTTCAGGCCAGGATCACACGACCTATGACTATGCCGCGGTGATTGCCA
>JAPULD010000329.1 GCA_027295365.1 Planctomycetota bacterium | reverse complement strand
CGACCACTGTTCATAGTCATGCTCGAATCGACGCATGTCATTGTTGATCAGTTCATGTCTCGTCTGGTTGCGCAACTTGATCGGCGTCAATTCAAGAGCCTTCCGCAATGTCTTCATGGCAGGCTTGATGGGTTGCAATTCGTTGGCGAGGACCCGGATGGGATTACGCAATCGAATCTGATGAAAATCATGCTCATCGTGCAGGGCTTCGAGGTTCACCAGATACCGATCGCCTTCCCACGTGAGGATGCCTGATTCAGTCGCATATTCCACGATGCTGTCCAGGGGCCAATACTCCCCTTGCGTCAACAGCGAGGCGATACCGTTGTGGAACGATGGATGCACGCGAAGCGTTGCGTCAGCCGCCAGCTTTGATGCGGTTACGTATAGCGCCCGGTGAAAATCCGCCACGTTGATGACTTCAGTGTTCGCTTCGTACAGCGCGGCGCTGAACAAGTGGTCCAGGTTGATTTCCGTGCTGCGATAGATCGTCCGGATGGACGCCTCGGTGAGCCGCCTGGCCTGCCTTCGCATGGCGAGATCGCCCCCCCGCATTTCCGAGAACATGCCGACGAGCTTCCGCGCGTAATGCGTGGGTCGATCCATGTAATCGCTGACCTCGATGGGCTCGCCAAAGTGGATGATGATTTCGGCTCCTCCCATGAGGATGGATCCCTCGACCAGCAACTCTTCCTCGAACCTCGGATCAAGATCCTTGCTGAACCGTCTGACCATGCGATTGAGAAAATTCAACCCTGGGCGAAGGGGATAGAACGTGATGTTGACCGGCACGATGACGATTCCGTCGCGGCACACATCCTCGGGGCCAGTCAGCCCATACTTCTCCTGGTAGAACGCCATGCGTTTCTTTTCGCCTCTCGACCAGGCGTCGAGATAACGTCGCTTGGAGGCCTCGGCCTTGAGGGCCATCATGGCCGCCCCGGTATGCGGGGGCCCGGTACGGGTCGGACGCTCCAGGTGCAATCGATCGTTCTTGATCAGCTTCTTGTTCTTGATCAGCCCCCCTTCGGGATAGATCAGCCAGTCATGCTTGCCCGTCATCAATTCGCGAATGATGGTGGTGTTGCGCCGGGGTGCGCGAATCGACATCCCCCCCAGCCTCTCGAAGTAGGATCCAAGCCAACCCTTGAAGATCCCATGGTGGGCGAGCGATCGAACCTGCCGCCCCGAATGGATGAAGAGGGCATAAGGCGTCAGAAACGTCTCGATCTGCGTGAAGTGGTTCGACACGAACATGGTGGGCCGATCGGGCAACTGTTCGGCCCCCGTCACGCGCAGGCGAAAACCCAGGAGCTTCTGGGCCGCTCGCATCAAATATTCAGTCGCCTTGTACGTCTTGAAGCCCATGGTTCTTCAGGGAACACCCTGCGACATGATCAGGATTGAACAACTCCTTCTTCGAGCCAGACGAAACCGCCATCCAGGACATCGCCTGCGAGGGCGTTTGATGGCTTTCGGGCCGCACATTTCAGCGACCTGAAGTGTTCAGCAATGCGGCATCGCGCTTGCTGACAGAACACATCGGCGATCTGCACCGCGTTGTGATGAGGGGCCAGACCGTGGCCCGGCTTGGCCAGGGCTCTGGCGTACGAACACGCCGCGGCCATCGCAAACAGTTCCGTCCCGATGTCCATGAGATGCCCAAGCAGGATTTGCTCCTTTTCGAGCTTCTGCTGCTTCGTCGCCATGGCATGAAACATCTTCGCGGCAAGCTTGTTCGAGGCGCGACTCATGAATCGATCATGCTTGGACAGCGCATCGCCCCGGCTCCCGAATCGGGGGATCCGGGGGGTCAACCAGCCAATCAGGCGACTTGGATACCACACTGAATAGAATCCCATCAAGCCCATGAAGGCCTTGAGCTTCTGTCTCCCCGTTGTTCCGCGCTTGATCAAACCCATGGCCAGCCTGAGATGCGGGTCCAGCGCCTCTCGAGCGAGGAAGAGCTTCATGATTTCGCTGGTGCCCTCGATGATCGTGTTGATTCGCGTGTCGCGCATCATGCGCTCCACGGGCCAGGGCTGTTCACCACGGTCGCGCAGCGATTTCGCTCGCTCATACCCCCGGCCACCTCGGAACTGCATCGTCTCGTCCACGATCCGCCACGCGGCTTCGCTGCAGAAGAGCTTGGCCATGGCCGCTTCGATGCGGATGTCCTTGTCTTCGTCGGCCCAATGCGAGGTCAGCCAGGTCACGGCTTCCATCGCGAACGTCGTCGCGGCAATGTGGGCGATCTTCTCGCGTCCCGCCTCATGCCGACCGATTGCATCGCCCCATTGCTCGCGCTGGTTCCCCCATTGGCGCACGATGGACAGACATTGCTTGCCGAGCCCGGTGCACGCCGCGGGTAGAGTCAAACGCCCTGTGTTGAGCGTCTTGAGGGCAAGCTTCAGTCCCTTGCCTACGCCCCAGATGACGTTTTCCACGGGAACTTTGACGTTGGTGAAGGTTGTTATTCCATTGTGGATAGCGCGCAGACCCATGAAGTCGCACCGATGGGTCGTCTCCACGCCGGGCCAGTCGCTCTCGACTATGAACGCGGTGATCTGTTTCTTTTCCTTGCCCCGGTACACCTTGGGTGGAGTCTGGGCCATGACCACCCACAGACTGGCGATGGGGCCGTTGGTGGCCCATTGCTTTGTGCCGTTGAGTATGTAATGCGTGCCGTCCTCGCTGAGGATGGCCATCGTGCTCATCTGCGCCGGATCGGAGCCCGCGGCGGGTTCCGTCAGTGCGAAGGCCGACAACTCGCCCTGAGCGATGCGGGTCAGGTATTTCTCTTTCTGCTCGGGGGTGCCGAACATCTTGAGCGGTTGCGGGACACCGATGGACTGGTGGGCGGAAACAAGCACTGCGGTCGAGCCGCAATGCGAGGCGATCGCCAACAGCACGCGGTTGTAGTTGACCTGGGAAAATCCCAGACCCCCATACTCAAGCGGAACTTTCATCTTGAACACGCCCAGATCACGCAGCCCCGCGATGACCTGCGCAGGAATCGTGCGGGTCTCATCGACCTCGTCGGCATCCAGGTGCTTGGCCAGGAAGGAACACACCTTGGCGACGATCTCGTCTCCGACTCGTCGATCCTCTTCGTTTTGCATCGGGAATGGAGCGAGCAACGAAGGGTCGTAGCGCCCCAGGAAGAGTCTTCCTGCGAAGCTGTCCTTATGTGACTTATGATCGCGGGCCGCCTCGGTGACTTCCATCGCCCGGGCCTGCCCCTCGCTCATTCCGGAAGTGTCGATGACCGATTCTTCCTGTGCCGAGTCGGCGGGGTTCATCGTCGTGCGTTTCAGCGTGTCGGGTGACATCCTTGGTACCTCTGCTTCAGTTGTTGGAATAGAAACGCCCGCCACTCTTGGCGACTTTCTCGATCAATCGCGCCGGCTTGAACCGCTCGCCGTATTTTTGCTCGAATTCCTCGAGTCGGTGCATGATTTCGCGCACGCCTCGCTCGTCGGCATAGCGGAGCAGCCCGCCTCGGAACGGCGCGAACCCCGTACCCATGACCATCGCGATGTCGAGGGCCTCGGGATCATCGACCACGTGTTCCTCGAGACAGCGAGCCGCCTCGTTGACCATGATCAGGATCGCCCGGTCAATGACATCGCCATCGGGAATGTCCCGGGGCGAGATGCCATCGCGACGTCGCGCCTCTTCAATGAGTCGATAGACCCGCTCGTTGGGCTTCTTGCTCTTCTTCTCGTAGATGTAAAAGCCCTTGCCATTCTTCTTGCCCAGCAGATCGCCAGACTCGGCGACCTCATCCAGCGCACTCGGGACGTTCATGCGATCGCCATACGCTGATTCGAGCGTCTTGGCCGCCTTGTAGCCCACGTCGATGCCGACCTCGTCCACCAAAGCCATCGGTCCCATGGGCATCCCGAATTGTTCGAGCAGTGAGTCGAGACGTTCTATGTCGATGCCCTCCTCGAACATCCACGCCGATTCGACGAGGTATGGGATCAGGATCCGATTGACCAGGAATCCCGGGCAGTCGCCCACCACGACGGGGATCTTCCCCATGTCCTTTACAAGTTGCACCGCGGCCAGAATCGTCTCCTTGGATGTCTTCTTGCACGGCACAATCTCGACCAGGGGCATGCGATCCACGGGATTGAAGAAGTGCAGGCCAATGAAACGCTTGGGGCGCTTCATGATCGCCGCGAGATCGTTCAAGGGCAGTGATGACGTATTGGTGCAGATGATGGTGTCGGGGCCGACGCTGTCTTCGAGTTCGCGCAACACCTTGACCTTCAAGTCCATGTTCTCGATGACCGCCTCCACGACGATGTCAAGATTCGCGAAGCCGGTAAAGTCGATCGTCGGGGCCACCCTCAGCATGGCTTGATCCATCTCGCCTTGCGTCATGCGGCGACGCTTGACGCGCCCCTTGTATCCCTTGGCGATCGTCGAAAGACCCTTGCCCAAGGCCTCCCAGGAGATGTCCTTGAGCCGTACGGCCATGCCGGCTCTGCTCATGGCCGAGGCGATGCCGGCACCCATGAGACCCGCGCCCAACACGCCTCCTGATCGCAACTCCAGCTTGACGTCCGGAGCCCCTGCCTTCTTCGCGCGTTGCGAGGCCTGGAACAGATTGACGAGATTCCGACTGATCGGCGTGCACGCCAACTTGCTGAAGTAGGTTGCTTCAAGGACAAGGCCTTGGTCGATCGGCCTCCGCCGAAATGTTTTCTGGACTACTTTGAGAGCCTTGAGCGGGGCGGGGTAATTGCCATTGGTCTTCTTCAATACCTGCTTGAGACTCTGTCGGTAGATGATCGCCCGCCCCAATGGATTGGCTTGGAGCATCTTCATCACCCGAGACTGACTCTTGGCCCTGCGTTTCATGACTTTCGCTCGACCGCTCCGAGTCAAAACCCGTTCGACAAAATCAGCCCCCTGCTGGCGGACGAACGCCTCGGCAATGATGCCATCGGCGAGTCCCATGCGATACGCTTTTTTGCCGGGGATGTTCTTCCCCCCCAGGATCATGGGCAACGCCATCGCGAGACCGATGAGTTGCGGGAGTCGTTGGGTGCCGCCCCACCCCGGGAGGATGCCAAGATTCACTTCAGGCAGCGCGAGTATCGTCTTGGGATGATCCGTGACGAGGCGATAGTCGCACGCGAGGGCCATCTCCAGACCACCGCCCATGCATGCACCGTGAATCGCCGCGACGGTCGGGACCGGCATCGTCGCAATCTTCTCGAAGACCGTCTGCCCCGCCTGGCTCTTGGCCCGCGCATCCTCATCGTCCTTGATCTTCGCGAGCTCTTCGATATCAGCCCCCGCGATGAATGAATCCCGTTTGCCGCTGGTCAAGACCAGGGCCTTGATGCGCTCGTCGGCGTGCAACTGATCGAGCATCATTTCCAACTCGGCCAAGGCATGCTCGTTGAATACATTGACCTTCTCACCCTTGAGATCAAAGGTGAGCCAGGCGATCCAGGCACTGTCGATGTCCAGCGTCCAGGGATTTCCGTGATGGGGAACTTTGAGAGAAATCATTTCAGGCTGCCTCCAATGCGATGGCTGCGCCTAAGCCGCCACTGATGCACAACGAGGCAATTCCGCGTTGGAGACCTCGTCGTTTCATTTCCTTGAGCAACGTCAGGGCCATCCTCGCGCCGGTCGCGCCGACGGGATGCCCCAGGGCAATCGCCCCACCATTGACGTTCAGCTTTTCGTCGGGCAACTCACCCAAGGCTTTCTTCCGCCCCAGTTCCTCCTGTGCAAACGCATCGGAGGCGAAGGCCACTTGGTTGGCGAGCACCTGGGCCGCGAACGCTTCGTTGAGTTCGAAGAGATCGAAATCCGACATTTCCATATTCATGTCATCGAGCAGCTTGCTGGTGGCGAAGGCCGGACCGAGCCCCATGCGACGACCATCGAGACCCGCACAGGCCGATCCAGTGATCCAGCCCAAAGGCTCGATGCCCAATTCCTTCACCTTTCGTTCGCTCGCCAGGACCAGGGCCACCGCCCCATCAGTGAGCGGACAGGCGTTGCCCGCGGTGACGGTGCCCGCGTGACGATCGAAAAATGGACGGAGTTTCTTCAGGGCCTCGATCGACTGCTCGGGTCGAGGGCCATCGTCGTGCATCTGCAGGCGTTCATACGCTGGCATGACGGGAACCGGGACGATCTCTTCGCCGAATCGGCCTTCCTTCATCGCCTCGACGGCGCGCTGATGACTTTGCAAGGCGTAGCGATCCTGTTCGGCGCGATCGATGCCAAATTCTCTGGCCAGCACCTCAGCCGTCTCGCCCATGTTCAGGCCACAGATCGGGTCGGTGAGACCAAGCTGGATGGCAATGATGGGCTTGAGATACGAAGGCCTGAAACTCGAAAGGACCTTGACGCGCTGGCCGACGGTTCTCGCGCGCATGAGACGCACGAACAGTTCCGTCATCTTGGCCCCAAACAGAAGCGGGATCTGGCTCATGCATTCCGTCCCGCCCGCAATGACGAGATCGGATTGACCACTGATGATCTGCAATGCACCCGTCGAAAGAGCCTGCATGCCCGAGGCGCAGTTTCGATGAACGGTATGGGCCACAACCTGATTGGGCAGTCCTGCCTTGAGCGCGATCACGCGCGAGACATTGGCGGCATGAATAGGCTGGGCGACATTGCCAATGACGACTTCGTCGAACGCGCCCGGGTCGATTCCTGTTTTGGCGAGGACTTCCCGCACGACGATCGCGCCCAGATCATCGGCAGCAACATTCTTGAACGAGCCCCCCGATTTGGCGAAGGGTGTTCGCACCCCTTCCAAGATGGCAATTCGTGGCGACATCCTTTCGCCTCCCATATCCGATACGTACCGCGCAGTCGATCGGTTCGCCCCCAATGGGCGTAACCCCAGTTTATATAGTCGTTTATGAGGTCACATCCCTGTTGAAAGGCTTGAAACGCCATCTCTTGTGCTTACTTCACTGAACCAAAGCATGCACTTTGCCAAACCTGACGTAATTCTCGGTCCACAGGAATTAATGGTGGGAGCGATGACCGTTGAACCTGGAGCGACCATATGCCCTCCACATCTGCGAATTTCGGACCTTGATATCTGGATAATGTCTGGACGACCGATATTCTATTCATGCTACTCATTCACATGATGTACGTGGCGGCGTCTACTCTTTCATTTCCTCTACCGTTCGTCCGAACTCACTTCGCGAATCTGGAGCAGACCAGTTCATGTATGGAAAACAGACAGAAACCGCCATCGCCGCCATGAGCCGGTTGGCCGAGATGTATGACGATGACAAGACACGACTGTCCGCGATCCAGATCGCCGATTCGCGAGGCCTGCAGCGCCCCTTCGTGGCCAAGATTCTCACCATGCTTTCACAGGCTGGATTGGTAAGTGGATCACCCGGTCCCGGGGGCGGGTACATTCTTGCTCTTCCCCCAGATGAGATCAATCTCGCCGACATTTACCGTCTCTTTGAGCGGGAGAATGAGTCGGATGATTGTCCATTCGGTGGAGGCGTATGCGGCGTTGGCGATCCCTGCCCCTTGCATGACAAACTGGTCGCCTTACGCGAATCGCTCGAACAGGTTCTCCAGGATACGACGTTCGAAGCTTTTCGAGTTGCGTATCAGGAACATGGCATGCGTCCAACCCCGAAAGGCGTGAAGCCAACGAAGAAACGCGAATCGTATCGAACCGCCTCCAAGTCGAAACGTCGGTAAGCCCTGCTCCAATTGGATGAAATTCGCCAAGGAATGATGGAGCCATTCCTTGGTTTCTCCGGGGGCTGGACGAGTTCGACACTTCCCTCGAAAAGCAACTGGCTAATCAAAAGCGAATGAACTGCGTGCAATGTCACGCGGTCGCGACAGAAAAAGATTGAACAACGCCTTTTGTGATGTGCGAGGACGCCCCCTGCATCGAGACATGTGAACCAATGTTTTGCGTGCCGAACAAGGCATGAAAAGCGAAATGATTTTGAATCGCCTACTGAATCGAGGGACAAGACAGGGGGAGAATCAGGTTTTGATTGGTGAATCAACTCTTCAGGCGAACGGAGTCGCAAGCCCAATGTCGATCTCGATTCGTTTCTGGATGACTCACGTCAGTCATGATTCCGCGCCAGTTCCGCTTCCGCCGCGATGAAACCGAACGCAGCCCACTGATCGGATTCGACGATCGCCTGATATCGCGAAGTCGCCTCGTCCTGATCGCCATTGACCAGCGCCCACGCCGCGATCCCGTAGGCGGCGGTCGTGTTCTGCAATGCATCCCCATCGACCCCCTCGATCGCTTCAAGGTCGAGTTCGCCCTTGAACATCAGCAACAGATCCCGATACGCAAAATTCTCGATGACATCCATGTCGGGATTGATGTCTTGCAGCAAGGCCTCGGCCACGGTTTCCAAGCCCAGTCTTCGCAGATTCAGCACCAACCAATAGGACGAGGAAACCCGGTTGTCGTCATTGGGCGAGATGTCAAGGCAGGTCGCATAGGCCTGCCTCGATTCCTCGAACTGGTCGTTCAAGTAGTAGGCAAGACCCAGGTGATAGTAGATGTTCGTATGCGTTGTACTTCGGGGCATGCCTTGGGCGTTGGGCATGCCATCAGGCTCGATTTCGTCCCGTGTTCCCGCGATGAGTTCCGCCGCCCGACTGAGGTCCGCAATTGCTTCTTCAAATCTACGAAGCGTGATGTATCGATGCCCCCGATGACGCAGGAGGCGCGCGCTGTCGGGGTACTGAGTCAACCCCTCAGAGAAGATATCCACGGCTTCGTGATACCGACCCAGGTAAGCCAGCCGACGACCGAACCAGATGATCGCCACCTCGTTGGTGGGATCAACCAGATACGCCTGATGGGCCTGGTTGAGTTTCGTACAGCGCCGTAACAATTCCCTCTTCGGCAATTCAGGCGCGTAGAGGGATCTCCCGAGTAGGGACATGACTTCGGGCTCCAGGATCGGCTCGGGCGAATTGCAGCCGTTCAGGAACGAGAAGATCAACACGACGATGACAGGGCGTAGGAAGTTCACGCCAAAAGCATATCGAAATCGAGTCGTCTTTCACACCCGACGACGCCATCCACAAGTCCCCCCTGCAGAATTCTGAAATCGCCAGGCCTTGCCCGAGTCCGGCTGAACGTCCGAAAATCCCTCGATTATTCAGAACCATGTCAACCGAATCCCGATCCGAGGCTTGAATCGAATGACATTCGCTCTTCCGCTTCAGAAAGGCCTCTCAAGGATCGAAACATAGATAATCGGACGTACTCCCAGCCCTGGTCACCCCCAGGGCGGCCCGGGCGAGAGAAAAGGCATCACCATGAACTCGACACGAATTGAATCCCGCCTCCTGAGACGTCCCTGGCTGAGACCCTTGACACGATTTTTCATGGTCGCCATGCCGGCCTTGCTCATGGTCTTCATCATTGGCAAGATGCTTGATGTCACCGGTCCCGATTCGACGTATGCCCGGGCGACATCGCCCGCCCCCGGGTTTTACAGTTCGGGTGCGTTGAATCAGAGCGGCGTCAAAAGTCGCCCTTCAATGTCGGCCAATGAATACCAGCGACGCCTCGAAGCGATTGCCAAGTCCGCCAATTTCCTCGTGGGGATGTGCGATGACACTGGACTCTTCACCTATAAGATCAATCTCGACCCCGACATCAAGCACGACCCCGGTTACAACATGCTTCGTCATTGCGGCACGATCTACGCCCTGAGCATGCATCAAGACCTGTCCCCCAGTGACGAAACGTTCGCCGTCATGCTCAATGCCACACGATTCCTGACCTCGAACAGTATTGATGGTGTGCCGGGAGAAAGCGAGACCATGCGCAGCGTATGGTCCCACCCGGAATTGACGCATTCCACCTCTCCGCTTCAAGCCAAATTGGGCGGCAGCGGGCTCGGGCTCGTGGCGATGTGCAGCGTTCATGTGCTGGATCGCAAAGTCGCGCCCCTGGAAACGATTCAGGGGCTGGGTGAGTTCATCCGTTTCATGCAGAAGCCTGATGGCAGCTTCTATTCCAAATACATTCCGTCCCAGGGCGGTCGGCAGGATAAGTGGACGTCCCTGTACTATCCGGGTGAAGCCGCCCTCGGCCTGCTCATGCTGTATGAAATTGACCCGGATCCGCAATGGGCCCAAGGGGCGATCTCAGCACTACAGTATCTTGCCACATCGCGTGAGGAGTTGGAAACGGTTCCCGCCGACCACTGGGCTCTTCTGGCCACGGCAAAGCTTCTTGCGCTGGCAGAGAAGGGCGCAACGCTCGAATTCGATCGCGCTCACCTGGTCGCCCATGCCGCTCAGGTGTGCGAATTCATTCTCAGCGAGCAGGTTTCATCCACAAAATATCCTCTTCTGATGGGCGGATTCGCCACCGATGGCCGAACCACGCCTACCTCGACAAGACTCGAAGGACTTCTGGCGGCGATGGATATCCTTGAGTCAAATGAGCATCGCCTCCTCAAACGCAGGATGGAACGAGCCATTCAGCAGGGTATCCTTTTCCTGAGCAATGCCCAGGTCCATCGTGGCCGATACTCAGGTGCGTTCCCCCGGGCCATGATGCAATTGCCATCGGATGACTCATCTGAAATGCGAAACTTCAATCGACGTGCCACGGAGGTACGCATCGATTACGTTCAGCATGCGATGAGCGCCATGATCCAGCACCTGCACCTGTATGGCCCCACCACAACCTCGGCGGCACACGTCGGGGATCAGAACTACGACTGAACTCAGTTCAAGAAGTCCAGGCCCAGAAGTTGCTCCCACTCCACGGGCTCCATGCTCGAGGGCGTGATCGGCCCGAGGATCGACTCCATGCTCTGGCGGATCTCCAGGCGGTTGAGACCCATGATCCACATCTCGTGGAAGAGACTTTTGAGGGTGTCCATGTACAGCAATGTTTCATCTTGGGTGGGATCGTTGACGAGATAGTCGTGGAAACCGCTCGGATCGGGTTCGCCCTCCGCGGCTCCTGCATACGTGACCCAGGAACCCACAAAAGCGGACTTGATCGCTTCAGTCTGATCAACCTGTATGTACTCACCCGTGGTGGTGTCGATCACGTCGTTGAACATCAGACCTTCGTAACGATTGAGCACCGCGACCACGGATTCCCGCCGCAAACGGTTGGCGACGACCTCACGCTCCGATGGCGTCGGGGCGAGCTTGGTCGGACTGTCATCGAGTAACCGATGACCGCCGGCCATTTCGAGGAGTTCGACCTGGCTGATCGACCGGAGATAGATTCCGAGTCGCTGGAGCTGACGCTGAGCGATGGGCTTGCGTGAAACGGGATTTCCAACCGGGGCACCCTTGCCAGGCAAGGCCTCTCGAAGATTGGTGTCTCCCAATAGTTCGTCGTCGTCATCGTCATCATCGTCGTCATCGTCGTCGTCGTCATCGTCGTCATCGTCGTCATCATCGTCGTCGTCGTCGTCGTCATCGTCGTCGTCATCATCGTCGTCGTCATCGTCGTCATCGTCGTCATAGTCGTCATCGTCGTCATCATCGTCGTCGTCGTCG
>JAPULD010000328.1 GCA_027295365.1 Planctomycetota bacterium | reverse complement strand
CAACTCACCCTGTCCCAGGCGGCGATCTACATGGCCACGGCTCCAAAATCCAACGCTTCGGCAAAAGCGATCTGGAGCGCCATGAGTGAAGTCAAGGAAGGTCGAACGCTTCCGGTGCCCAAAGCCTTGAAAGACTCCCATTACGCTGCCGCAAAGTCTCTTGGCCATGGAAAAAACTACATCAACCCCCATAAAAACCCTGATGAAGTAGATTCAATGGATTATCTGGGCGTGGATCGCATTTATTATCGACCCACGGATCGCGGTTTCGAGGCTGAAATCGCCCAACGGATCGAGCGATTCAGATCGAGGAATCAGCAAGAAATAAAAACCGAAGCCTCTTCGGTTACGAATAGTTAACTAGACCATGTGTGACGCAACTCAGAACAAGAAGACCATCCGTAGCGAAATGCGATCCATGCTCGCTGATTTCAGCGATGAGGTGCGACTCGAAGCTTCCAATTTAGCATGCAACAAGCTGATTGGACTCGATGAATTCAAGGACGCCCGTGTCGTGCTTCTGTACATGCCCTTGGTCACGGAAATCGACGTCACGGCAATCGCTTTGCGATGCTTTCAAATGGGCAAGACGGTCTGCGTACCCAAGGTCGACTGGCAGAGAAAGGACATGATCGGGATCGAGGTCAACGAGCTGGACGACAATTGCATGGATGTGGACGATCATGGCATCCGCACGCCTCGCCAGGGACAGCCTGTCCTGCCCATGCAGATCGATCTCGTGGTGGTGCCAGGATTGGCGTTTGATACGAAAGGTCATCGTTTGGGACGGGGGGGCGGCTTTTATGATCGATATCTCGCACGAACGCGTCGTGGTTCGATACGAATGGGCATTTGCTTTGACCAGCAGATCGTTGAGTCCGTGCCGATCGAACCACAAGACCTTCCAATGGATATCGTGATTTCCGATCGAAGGGTTTCGCATGCAATACCGATGCGTCCGTCCCGTCATCGACGCTGAAAGCCATGAAAACGGGGATTCGCGTCACCTAGAACAATTTGTCGAATAGCTGAGAGCCACCGGAGTGGGGCGTACACTCACGGTTTATTGCAAGGAGGCTCGAATGCCGCTCCCCAGCCAGGCGACTTCTCAAGTACGCAGTCGATCCCATATGTATCGTCGAAGACGTGCCAAGCGGCGCCCTGCGCTGATCATTGCAATTGTTGCGATTACATTCATGATCGTCGTCTGGCAGCTTGTTCCATGGTTCGGAGCGGGTGGCTCTCTTGAACCTGCCCAGCGCGTGGGACAGATTCCCCTGAATACGAATTCGATGGCCAACAATCAGGCCGACGATGCTACGCCGATGGCATCGACTTCACTCATTCAGGATCCGACGCTCGACGAAAATCCATTGCTTGCCCAACGAGATCGCAATCCATCTCCTCAGACCAGTCAAGATACCGGGGTATACATGGGGACCGGCTCGATCGGCAATCCAACGCCGGAGATGATTTCCGAGCGTCGCACTTCGCAAGCCCAGCCCCCCGCCGCCGTGCTTCCTTCGATCTCGCCCAGCCCGACCCCGGAAGATCGAGCAAACACGAGTCCGCTCGGTGGCGGTTCGCCCCGAACCCGCCAGTTATTGCAAAATGGCTGGGATCATCTCGGTTCGAACCGTCTAGTTGAAGCCCGGAAGGCACTTTCGAAGGCTCTGCGCAGCGAACGTCTCTCGATCGCGGAGCAGGATCAGGTACGTCAGGCCCTGCAGGATATCAATGAGCACCTGGTCTTCAGCCCAATGGCCCAGGAAGGTGATCGTTACGCGATGAGTTACACCATCAAGGGTGGCGACCTGCTCTCGTCGATTGTCTCCAATTTCGCCTTGCAAGTTGATTGGCGATTCGTGCAGCGCATCAACAACATCAGTGATCCGGGACGAATCCGAGCCGGTCAGCGTCTCAAGCTTGTCACTGGTCCGTTCCACGCCATCGTCCACAAACGCCAATTCCGACTGGATCTCTATCTGGGTGAAGGGGATGACCGTGTTTTCGTGCGCAGCTTTCCAGTGGGGCTCGGCCAGTTCGACTCGACGCCCGTGGGGCTGTTCCGGATCCGACCCAAATCAAAGCTCATCAACCCGCAATGGCCTGATCCGAGAACCGGACGGATCTACAAGGCCGACGACCCTGCGAATCCAATCGGCGAACGCTGGCTGGGCCTGCAAGGCATGGATGATCGAAATCGCGATCTGATGGGGTACGGCATTCACGGCACCATCGATCCCGATTCCATCGGCACGCAGGCCTCGCTGGGCTGCGTACGCATGCATGCTTCGGACGTGGAAATCATCTATGAGACGTTGGTGGAAAGCGTCAGCACGGTTGAAATTCTCGCGGACTGATGATCGCCTGCCCGTAATTAGAAGAGCAACTGTAATTGCGTGCGCAAGACGAATTGCGGTTCCGAATCTTCTGTATCGGCACGATATCCGGCGCGATCGCTGGACCAGAAATCCTCAACCTGGGTGAATCCGATGCCGAGATCGGTGCTCCATTTCAGATCGTGGCCATCAAGATAGTAGTTGGTGCCAATGGTGAGAACACCAAGATCCGATCGCTCAATGGATCCAACTGCGAGGTTAAAGTCCGTCCAGCCGTATTCATATCGTGCATAAAACTCAAGTTTGGGCGTGATGTAGATGCTTCCCTGACCGACGACGCCATAAATGTTGCCTGTGAAGGTAACTCGATCAATGTAATGATGGGTGAAAGAAGCAAAAAGCGAAGCCCCACCAAATTCCATTGATATATCGGCCGTCCAAGCCACCCAATCAACATCATCGGCAGTCGGTGTACCGTATTCCGATTCCTGGCCTTGAAAGGCAACACCGAAAAGTACTCCGTATTCACCAGTCTCGGAACTCGTAAAATCCTTGAATTGATTCCAATTGCCAGCCATCAGCAATTCGTATCTGGCTGCAAAGGCGTATTCGACATCCTCGACGAGCGCAGGTGAATTCAATGGGAATGGACGCTGCGTTCTTGCCAGCGTGAACCCGGCATCTGAGCCGAGATTATCTTGACTCCCGTCGGTCACCGCCACCAAAATCCTGTGAACGGGATTTTCGATCCGTAATTCGATACCCTGCGTACGTCCCACGCCCATCGCTAAATCTATAAGTGATCGTTCAATCACAAGTTGCTGCGAAGCATCCACGAGTGATTCCCGAGAGAAAGGCATTTTGAATTGCCCGGCACGAAGGCTTATCTCGTTGTTGAAATTGTGGCGTATCCACGAATCCAGCAGGGTGGCGCTGCCGCCATCCCGAGCGAAATCCGTCTCAATCGAGAATTCCCAATCGGGGCTGAAGACGTGTCCATCGAAGAGCAGCTTGGTACGAGTGTTTTCAAAGCCGTAGCGGGTCGTGTCGGGTTCATCGTGGTAATTCCACACGAATCGGGTTTGCATCTGACCCCCGATGTTCAGCCTGAATCGCCCATCCGGACTGGCGAGGAAAAACCCGTTGCTCCAACCTGCGGAAAGCCCGTTGCCCTGCAGGCTGGCCCGGGTGTCGGCGTCGGCCAGCACATCCTGCACGATGCCCCGGATCTCTTCGGATCGACGCTCGGTGATCCATTCATCCTGATTCAGGATACGAAGCTCTTCGATCTCGCCTCGCATGGAAGCGTTGTCGTCGCGGAGCCCCTGGACCTCGCTTTGCAGGTCCTTGAGAATCGCTGCAATATCGACATCCTGATTTTCCGAGGCGTCTTGCGCCACGGAGGAGGTCGAAACCATCAGCATCGTCGCGCCAACCATGGCGGTGTGGAATCGCATCCTGCGAATCATCCCAACTCTCCAAAACCGGCATCCGGCGACCAAATCGATTCCACCGGACGCTCCGGCGGGTCGATTGGGGGCGGCACCAGTGATCAGTATCGACCGGACAGGGTCGTTTCATTCATTTCCGATTCAGGAAAGCCAAGGGAAACAGCGTGTGACTTATCGGAATCGATGAGCCCAAAGAAAAAACCGGCAGGCCCGAGGGCCTGCCGGTTTGGTTCAAATCTGATTGCGATTGCAGTTTAGAAGAAGATCTGGAACTGCGTGCGGAAGGCGAACTGGCCATCCTCATCGCCTTCGTCGGCACGAAGGCCGGTGATGCCGGCGCCGCCGGTGAGAGCATCACTGCCACTGAAGATCGTGGCATCGATAGTGTCGATACCCCAAACGATGTCGGCGGAGAATTTGGCGTTGTGACCCGCGAAGTAGCGGTTGGC
>JAPULD010000327.1 GCA_027295365.1 Planctomycetota bacterium | reverse complement strand
GATCGTCCAGCCCATCTTGAATGCATAGCGGATGTAGTAGAGTCGCCCCTGGCTGGGCACGCTCAGTTTTCTCACGAGCAGGTCTTCGGGAATCGGCCAGGTGATCGACGATTTGTCTGCGGCCTTGACGACGCATCGGATCTCAAGGCCGCGCTGCGCCGCCAGCCACCAGTCGTTCTTGTCGAGGCCGAAGCCGAACCGCTTGACCTCCATCGATCGGATCACCTTCTGAAGACTCTCCTTGAATGTGCGCCCGATGCTCATCGCCTCCCCCACCGATTTCATCTGCGTGGTCAGGGTTTCATCGGCCTCGGGAAACTTCTCGAACGTCCAGCGCGGCATCTTGGTGACCACGTAGTCGATCGACGGCTCAAAGCACGCCGAAGTCGTCCCGGTAATGTCGTTTCGAAGCTCGTCGAGCGAATAGCCGATGGCCAGCTTCGCCGCGACCTTGGCGATGGGAAAACCCGTCGCCTTCGAGGCGAGGGCGGAACTCCGCGACACCCGCGGGTTCATCTCGATGACGATCTGCTCTCCGGTTTTCGGGTTCACGGCAAACTGCACGTTCGAGCCGCCCGTTTCCACGCCCACCGCCCGCATGATGGCGAAGGCGGAATCGCGCATGAGCTGGTATTCCTTGTCGGTGAGGGTCATGATCGGGGCGACGGTGATCGAATCGCCGGTATGAACACCCATGGCGTCTATATTCTCGATGCCGCACACGACGATGCAGTTGTCGTTGCGATCACGAATGACCTCCAGCTCGTATTCCTTCCAGCCGAGCGCGGATTCGTCGATCAGAACCTGTCCGATCATGGAGGCATCGAGACCTCGCTGGACGAGCTGTTCAAACTCTTCGCGGTTGTAGGCGATCCCGCCCCCGGTACCGCCTAGCGTGAATGCGGGCCTGATGATGGAAGGCAGGCCGATTTCTTTCAGGTACTCCCACGCCTCATCCAGGTTGTTGACGGTTTTCGCCTTGGCCTGTTTCAGGCCGATCGAATCGACGATGCGCCTGAATTCCTCGCGATCCTCGGCCTTGTAGATCACGTCCCGGTCGGCCCCAATCATCTCGATGTCGAATTCAGAGAGCGTTCCCGTATCGTAAAGTTCACATGCGCAGTTCAGCGCCGTCTGCCCTCCCAACGTGGGCAGCAAGGCGTCGATGGGCGTGCCGTTCTCTTTTTCCTTTTCGATGACCTTCCGCACCGCCTCGGGCGTGATCGGCTCGATGTACGTCCGATCGGAGAACATCGGGTCGGTCATGATCGTCGCGGGATTGGAATTCACCAGCACCACGCGGTATCCCTCCTCGCGGAGGGCCTTGCAGGCCTGGGTCCCCGAGTAGTCAAACTCACAGCCTTGGCCGATCACAATGGGACCCGACCCGAGAATGAGGATGTTGTGGATGTCGTTTCGCTTGGGCATGGACTCGTCGCGCGTGTCGCGCAAATTTCGTCCAGCTTACGCATACGGCGGGGGTTTCTCAATGTGCCGCAATAAATGCCAGCTTGTCCGGATCACTTTTTTCTGGCGAAACTCCCATGAGAGCAAAATTCTGCCTATTCTGCGGCACCGCTCGACCGATTTTCTCCTCATGTCCATGCTTTGGAATCCATCCAGTTCCGCGTTCTGGCTCCTTATCATCATGATTTGGGTCGGTCTTGTGGTGGTGTACCAGGGGTTGATCCTGCCCCGGGTGAAAAGGGGGCCCGGTGGTCGATTGAGTGTGTTTATGCTCTGTATTCTTTGCCGGGCTTTTGCCAAGTATCGACATAAGTTTGTCGTGGTCGGGACGGAGAACATCCCGCTCACCAATGATCCGGGTGGTCTTATCGTGGTTTCCAATCACACAGGATCGATCGATCCACTCCTGATCCAGATTACGGTCCCGTTTCATATCCGCTGGATGATGGCCCGGGATCAGATGTGGCCCGCGATGGACTGGCTCTGGAAGGTACAGGACATCATCGCGGTGGAGCGGGATGGCACCGATACCGCGCCGACCCGGGAAGCGATCCGTCATGTGAAGGAAGGGGGGGTGCTGGGCATCTTCCCCGAAGGAGCCATCGCCTTCCCCTCTCGTGAACTCAGGCCATTTCATCCGGGCGTCGGGCTGCTTGTCGCTCGGACGAAGGCCCCGGTGCTGTTGTGCTGGGTCTCCGGGACGCCTGACACGAATGACGTGGCCACTTCCTTGCTTGCCTCCAGTCGCTCAAGAGTTCATTTTCTCGAACTCATCGACTTCAAGGGCGAACGCGACATGGCCAAGATCGCCAAGACTCTGCAAGACAAGATTGCAAAGGTGAGTGGCTGGCCAGAAAACCACGAGCATATGGCCCCGGGCAGGAACGACGCCGATCCGTTTCTTGTCTGATCTGGTCACCTCCGACTGGTCGAAGAGTTGGATAGCTAGGATCTCATCATGATCAGTCGTATTGAGGGCCAACTCCGTCGAGTGACCACCGGGAAGGTGGAATTGCGTTGCGATCATCGCACGTATGAACTGCTGGTGCCGGCTTCGGATGAACTGACGCTGGACGCTCAGGTGGGGCAAACGATCGAATTCCATACGCTTCAATATCTTGAAGGACAGGGTCAGGGATCGTCATTCA
>JAPULD010000326.1 GCA_027295365.1 Planctomycetota bacterium | reverse complement strand
GTGACGACGCTGGGTTCCGGCGACGATGCTCAATTTCTTTCGCTCGGCCATCAGCCCCGACATGATCACGCTTCGGATGCCTTCGGGATCGACCGCGACGGGTTTCTCCATGAACACGTTCTTGTTCGCCTTGATGGCCGCGGCCAGATGGATGGGCCTGAAGTGGGGAGGCGTGGCCAGGATCACGTAATCAAGATCGTCACCATGATCGAGCAGTTCCTGGTAGGCGTTGAAGCCGACGTACGTGCGGCTGTTGTTTACCTTGGCCCGATCGCCCAGGGTTTCGAGGTGCTTGCGCGAGGAGGCGAGCCGATCGGGGAAGACATCGGCCATGGCCACCAGTCGGACATCGGCCGAGGCCTCAAGCGCGTTGACGACGGCACCGGAGCCTCGACCCCCACAGCCGATGACACCGATGTTGATGGTGTCCTGGCCAAGGTTCGCCGCTTTGGCGATGAGGGGGGAGGCGATTGTCGTCGCCGCGACGGTGGCGCCTGCGGTCTTGACGAAATCACGCCTTGTCAACGCTGAAGGAATGGCGGGTTGATTCGTCTTGTTTTTCATATCCATGATTCACTCTCGATCGGATTATCAACTCGCGAAAATGGTGTCCATACGCTGAGCGATTTCACGCAGACGCGCTTCATCGCCCCCTCGAATCTCGGCGGTCGCCCAACCCGAGTAGCCGATCTTGTCGAGGGCGGCCATGACCGAGGGCCAGTCGCAGTCGCCCTTGAGCAGATCGACGCCGAAGCCCTTCCAAAGGCCTTCGTCGTTGCGCTTCGTGCGACTGTATTCCTTGATGTCCAGCTTGAAGATTCGATCGCCCAGAATCTCGATCCACTGTTCGGGCCAGCCGTAGTTGATGACGTTGCCTACATCAAAATACCAACCCACGTGTTTGGAATCAAACTCATCGACGTATCGGGCAGCTTCGAGAGGACTCAGGAGAAATTGATTCCATACGTTCTCGAAGGCGATCTGGATGTCCAGTTCCTCGGCCAGGGGTACGAGCTTGTGAATCTCCTGGATCGAAAGATCCCAGGCTTGTGCGTAGGAGATGGTCTTGTTCACGACTGCCGGCACCAGCAACACGCTGGTCGAGCCATACGCTTTGGCGTCGTGCAAGGCGGTGGTCATGCCGGCCACGCACTTCGCCCGGACCGATTCATCGGCGTGCGAAAGGGGATATTGCCAATGCGTGGAACAGACGACGCCATGGATGTCGATGTTTGTCGCGTCTCGGGCCGCGATCACTTCCTCGACATCCAGATCATTGGGGCTGTCGAGCTCGATGCCATCGAAACCGAGATCCATCAGGAGCTGGAACTTGGCCTGGAGCGACAGGTCGCCCTGGACCATGCCAATCTTGACGGCTTTCTTGATATTCCGGGGTGCGATCAGGCTTGAGGCCAGCGACGGCAATGGAGTCATGGCCAAGGCTCCGAGGCCCAACAGGCTGGTGGTGTCTTGCATGAAGTCGCGGCGATTGAGTGGATGTTTCACGTGACCTCGGTTGTGTGCCACGGCTCTGTGAGCCGTGTAATGATTCGGATCGTGAAAGAATGCACGGCAAGCATGGCCGTGGCACATGGAACTGGATGTGCTAGACGAAAGGCGTGATGCCTGGTTTCGCGACGGATGGGAAGGGGACATCACCCCAGGCCCATTCCGCGGGTGCAAATGATTCTGTGGAATTGATGCATTGATCCCAGGTCAGGGATTGGCCTGAGTAGGCACACATGCGACCCATGATGCCCATCATCGTGGAGTGAGCCATGGCCACGCCTTCGTTGAGCTTGCGGCCCGAGCGGATGGCCGCGAACAGTTCATTGTGCTCGGTCTGGTACATGTCGTTGTTGTCGCCTTCGTAGCGCCAAATCTCATGCCCATTGTTTTCGATCACGCATTCAGGCGTCCATGGGTTCGAGCGGCAATAGCCTTCGGTCCCCATGAAGTACGCGTTGTTGTTGAAGGGTGTGTTGGCGATTTGGCGGCAAAGATGGAAGGCACGCTGGCCATCAGCGAATTCGTAGCACATGCTGAAGTGGTCGTACATGTTGCCGGTCCATTCACCCGAACGACACTGGCGACCGCCATTGCCACTGACCCTCACAGGCATTTCGCCTTGCATGGCCCAACTGATCCAGTCGATGGCGTGAATGGCCTGCTCGACGATGTGGTCACCCGAAAGCCAGGTGAAGGCCTTCCAGTTTCGCAACTGCCATTCCATGTCGGACCAGCCAGCCTGACGAGGAACATCGGTGAGTGGTCCCGCTTGATAGGTGGTTTCCATGGCCCTGATCTCGCCAATCGCGCCGTCATGGATCTTCTTGTACGTCGCGAGTTGGGGCAGGCTGTACCGCCAGCAGAAACCCGACATGAGTCTCAGGTCACGACGTTCGGCTTCCTCGGCAAGTTCAAGCACTTTGCGAATGCCCGGAGCGTCAATGGCGACGGGTTTTTCGCAGAAGACATGCTTGTCCTTTGAGATCGCATATTCAAGGTGAATCGGTCGGAAGACAGGGGTCGTGGCCAGGAGCACCACGTCAACGCCACTGTCAATCACTTGCTTGTAGGCATCGAAACCTGAAAACTGCCTCGCCTCGGGAACATCGATTCGGTTGACGTTGCTACTTTTCTTGAGTCGCTTCAGCGAACTCTGCAGTTGATCGTCAAAGGCGTCGCCCATCGCGTGGAGGACCACGTCAGGATCCGCGGCCAAGGCCTGCGCCGCGGCTCCCGTGCCTCGTCCCCCGCAACCGATGAGGCCAATCTTGAGCGTGTCGGATCGGCCCCCCGAGCGGACATTGGCCAGGGCGGGGATGGTCACGACGCCGAGGGCGGCGGCTGTTGCGCTGGTGCGCACGAAATCACGACGCGTGAGTGATCCGGAAACTGATTTGTTTATATTTACTTTCTTCATGAGCTCCTCCAAGTCATTTCTTGTCACAGATCACACGAAAGCCAATAAAGCCACCATCCGCGAGCCACCAGACGCTTTTGGGAAATTGAGGGTCACTGGCGTTCCAGACCGATGTTGGTTCGGCTCTCGCGCCGCATCCGATGTGTTGCAGCGTGTTCTTGTAGGATCCCCCCAGCGTCACGCCTTCGTCGTTGTCCTGCGTGACGCACCATTCCTGGGCATTGCCCCAGAGATCGTGGAGTCCCAGAGCGTCGGCTTTCTTCGAGCCGACTTCATGGGACTTGTATTTGGCGTTGCCTTTGTACCACGCATGGTCGGTCGCATTGATCGTGTTGATGCCGCTTCGCGCGCACAGCGCTTTCCATTCCTGCTCCGTGGGCAATCGATAATCGCGGCCAGTTTTCAAAGACAGCCATTTGCAAAATTCGGTGGCCCCATGAAACGAAACCGAGATTGCCGGGTAACCGGCGTGACCGAATCCACGATCCATGGCGATGTAAGGCTTGCTGGGACGGGAGATCGCATCGACGTCTTTCTTGGAAGTCGTTTCGGAGCCATCCATGCGATAGATGAATACATCGTAGAATTCCCAAGTGATTTCAGTCTGTGAGACCCAGAAACCACCGACTGATGTGCCTTGTTCATCCTTTTCGATCGGGATATGGACCATCTCGATGTCCAAGGCGGTTCCTTCGAGTGGTTGCGTGAATCCGTCCTCGAACGCTCCCAAAGAGGATGGCGAGCGGTGTGATTTGAATGAGGTCTGAGCGCATCCTGCAAG
>JAPULD010000325.1 GCA_027295365.1 Planctomycetota bacterium | reverse complement strand
CTCCGTCGCCCCTGCGCGATGGCGTTGAGTGACGATGGCGACTGGCTGGCCATCGCCGAACTCGAAGGTCGCGTCACGATTCTCGATCGCGACTTCAAGGTCGTCGCCCACCTGGGTGACAATCCCAACCAAGGTCATTGGGCGAACAATGGCGTGCCGCCCGACGCGTGGACCGAGGGGATTTTCACCGCCCCCCACGCCGTGCAGTTCGACGCGAAGGGCAACCTCTACATCATGGACTGGAACGCCTCGGGCCGGATCAGCAAGTTGAAGCGGGTGGGCCAGTGATGGTGGTCAGTGATGGAGCCGGGCTATGAGCACTTCTTGAGCTTTTCGTCCTTCATCCAGCCCATCCGCGATTGCTCGCTGAAGCACCAGGCGAGGATGACGATGCCGGACTTGCCCAGGTATCGGTTCCAGCTGTTGGCGCTGATCTTGCCGGGCTTGGAGAAGTTGAAGACATCGACCGCCTTGATGATCTGTCCTTCCAGGGCCTTGTCCTCGCTCCAGAAGAACTTGCGTTCCGCGACGAGTTCGCCCTTGTCCGTGCCGTGCGTCCCGCTGAGGATCCAGATCAACTGCTTCTTGTTGTCGGCGGCGAAACTCAACAGGACCTGCTTGACCAGGTCCTTGACCTTCACGTCGTTGGTGGGCGTCTTGGAGGTGTAGACGTTGCCATTCTTGAGCTTGAATCCGGCGTGGCTCGATGGGAGAGGCATGAAGATGCTCCGTGGTACATTAAAAAGAAAACCGGGCCAGATGCTACCAGTTATGTCATGAATCAAGTGATCGCTTTGTCTTTGCGGCAGCCACGGGCCCCAGGTCTCGCTACCCTGTCCTCGACCCATTGACGATGGACTCCGCTGTCTCCAGAATACCCATCCCGACAATTGCTCCATGCCCAATGCATCCTTTTGCATTCATGTCCCTACTTCTGGGAGTCAATTGATTGCGTCCCCTTGCTCTTCCCCAGGCTCTCCCCTCCCGCACACGTGTAGCAGCGAACCCCATGACCAGACTCAGGTTTCTCCTTCCCTTCTTCATCATCGCGGCGTTCGCGACCATCGCCAACGCCCATGGCGTCGATGACGCGACCAAGCGATTCCTGCTCGAGAACCAGGGCGTCGCGATCGTGCCCTTCTTGTATATCGGGGCCAAGCACATGGTGACCGGCTACGACCACCTGCTCTTCCTGGTGGGCGTCATCTTCTTCCTCTATCGCAACAAGGATGTGCTGATCTATGTCAGCTTCTTCACGATCGGCCACAGCCTGACCCTGCTGCTGGGCGTCCTCGCGGAAATTCGCTTCAACCCCTACATGATCGACGCCATCATCGGCCTGTCCGTGGTCTACAAAGGCTTCGACAACCTGGGCGGCTTCAAGCGTCTGCTCGGGTACCAACCCAACACCAAGGCCGCGGTCCTGATCTTCGGGCTGTTCCATGGCTTTGGCCTCGCCACCAAGTTGCAGGAGTTCGAGATGCCGGCCGAGGGGCTCCTGGCCAATCTCATCGCATTCAACGTCGGGGTCGAGTTTGGCCAGTTCATCGCGCTGGGGGCCGTGCTCATCGCCATCAGCTATTGGAGAAGGTCCCGAAGCTTCCTTCGCATGGCCGCCACCACGAATCTCCTGCTCATGAGCGGGGGTTTTCTTCTCATCGGATACCAGATCGCCGGCTACTTCGTCTCAAAAGGTTGACCCATGACTGCACCAACAGACCACAGCGCCTCGACACACGAAAACACCGGATCCGAGATTGATTCCGAGGGCGGGGTATCCGAGGGCGGGGATTCCGGGGGGGGGCAACTTCCCGTAGCTTCCATTGCCTCGCTCGTAAAGGCCACGGCCATCGCGCTGGTCCTGGCGATCGTGCTGCTGTTGCTCGTCGTCCTGCCCGCGGAATACAACATCGACCCCACCGGTTTCGGCCACGCGATCGGCCTCACCCGCCTCGCCGCCCCCCCGCCCCCGGGAGATTCGGATACCCCGGATGCCAGCGCCTCGGACGATGGGGCTGCCGAGGAGAATGATGGCGATCGCGAGGACCGCGTGGAGATCGAAGTCCCCGCGGGACGAGGCCTGGAATATAAGTTCGCCCTGCGGACCGGGGAACGCATGAAGTTCGAGTGGTCCATCGACGAGGATGATGAGGCAACCCTGTATTACGATTTTCATGGCGAACCCAAGGGCGACACCACCGGCTTTTTCGAGAGCTACTCCATCAGCGCCGCCAACGGAGCCAAAGGCACCTTCACCGCCCCCTTCGAGGGCGTGCACGGCTGGTACTTCAAGAACAGAACCTCATCCATGATCAAGGTCACCCTCGTCACCTCAGGCACCTACGAAGTCCTCGGCCTGCGATAACGTCCATCCGCCACCTGCTACCTACCACCTGCCCACTGCCATCTTCCACCTGCCCCCCAACAAAGCTTCCTGATACCTTTTCTTCCACTTCCCTATGAATGAATCAGGGCGTGAGGGTTACCTTCGCGGTCTTTTCAATCTCATAAGGCCTCTGGTTGCACATGCCTCTGAACTTGATTTGAAAGTCGTACGTGCCGGGCGGGAAGAGGGGCCAGATCGCGCCGGTGTAGTAATCGGTCGGGCCGTCCCAGTTGCGCCCATTCCAATCGAAAAAATGCGGATAATCGCTTTGTGCGATGACGCGGGGCGTTCGGTCGGCAGGCGGGCAGAGTCCAGACCCGGTATTTCTATACGACTGCCCTTGGCCGACGATCTGGCCTATGGGAAACAAGCCGCTCGGTCCGCCCCACCTGTAGCAACCACTGTGCAATGGAACAACCTCGAGAACGTCCTCGCTCACCACGATGTAGTAGTTCAGACGCACCCCCTGCGAGACCTCTTCCAGCGTGAACGTGTATTCATCCTGATCGAAATCGATCGAGATATAGTCCTCGAATTTGATCGGGGAGCTGTCGGTTGTGAGCGGCGGGGCAATGTCTTCAGGTGCCGGTGTCGATGCCGATTCAACGGGTTCGGCGGTCATTACCGGCAGCGATTTGACTATCTCAGAGGCCGGATTCGACGCCGGTTCAGGAGCTTCGATCTGGTCGTCTGCATCACAACCAATCGCCGTGCATATGAAGCACCAGAGGCCGATTGTAGAGATTGTCTCTCGGATTGGTTGATTTCGGCGCATATGAATTCTTGCAAATGAAGTGACGAACGTCTTTTCTTCTCGATCACGTCCTGCAAACAATCCCCGGCTCCGTGCCTCGGCTGGGATGAGAATTTCGATGCAGCATTGTGGAATTGCCGCGGGGATAAGCTAACGGCAGAAATCCAGAAGTCTTAATCCAAAATGTTGAGCAAGGGAAAAAGGAGGTAGCTTCGAGGGAGGAGCTGATCGAGAAAAACAAAGCCGCACCCTTGGCCAAGGGTAGGTCTGATGGGGGTGACAACGGACACTCAAATGGCTCTGGCCAGTCCACCCAACAAAGGTTCCTGCCCCCTTTTCTTCCCCCTCATGGCATATGGCTCATGGCTCAATGCCATCTTCCACCCGCCACCCGCCACCTTTTCTTAACCCGGCGTCACTTGGACAGGGCCACCCTCATCTGCCCCTCGAGGGCCACCATTCGAGCGTCGATATTCAGCTTGTCCATCGCATTCCTGTCCTTCTCCACCTCGGCCTGGACCTTCTGAAGATACTTGGTCTGCTTCTCCAATTCCCGTTGGGCGATGGCTTCGGCCAGCTTCTTCCCGGTTTCACGGTCGAGCATTTGGCCGCCCCCGAACTTCTTGGGGTCCTTGAGGGAGGCCGCCAACTGGCCGATGGCCTTTTCCAGCAAGTTGAGCTTCTTGACCAGGCGCCGTAATCGAGTTGCCGGAGCACTTTTTCGTGCTCATCGATCTTCTTCTCCAGGCCCACGATCCGTTTCTCCATCGCCTTCATCATCACTTCCGGGTTGGGCATTCGTCTGCTCCTCGCTTGCAGGACACTCGTGGTTGACCGCCCCCCACTTCGCCCGACGCCGGTACCGGGGGGCCGGGGGGCCGGGGGGCC
>JAPULD010000324.1 GCA_027295365.1 Planctomycetota bacterium | reverse complement strand
GAAAAAAACACAATCGCAGCGGGCGTGTGAGCATGGAATCGATGATAGCGAACCTCAAACCGTGGGGGGGGACTACGAATTAAGGAAGCCGCCTAATTCGCATATCCCGGAACTCGATGACATTGCCTTGGTGATGGCTTTGCAAGGCAATATGGCCTTCGGAAAAGGCGTCCAGCTGGGCATCCACCACGAGTTCGCCATTGATCCAGGTCTGGAGGTGATCCCCATCGGCGCGGATTCGATAGTCGAACCATGCCCCGTCGCGGGTCGGCGGGGCAGCTTCACCCCACGCTCGATCGTACAGGCTCCCGGTGTAGTTCTTTTCGTCATGCTGATCGACCTGAGCCTCGTATCCCACCGGCCAGGAATCTGGATCATCGGGATTCGGAATCGCTCGGACGTAAACGCCCCCATTGCCATGTTCGTTGACGCGCACTGAAACACGCAATTCGAAATTGTCATACGTGGCATCGGTGAAGAGATGTCCATGACCATCGCGTCCTACCAGTGAACCCGACGCCATGGTCCAGTTCGCATTGCCCGTGGCACGCCAGCCGCTCAGTGATGCGTCCTTGAACAGCGGCTCGAATTTACCCGGATCGGGATCGCTCGAAAGATCGAGCAATCGAATGTTCTTGAAGCGGATTGGATGACCATGATCCTGCAGCGCGATGTACCCCGTCGTCAGACGGTCTTGTAGTGGGCGTTTGTCCTCGGGCTGGCGAAAGTATCCTCGCTCGTCGAGTTTCTGGTCGTCGTGAATCTGGGTGCCATTGAGCCACACATTGAGGGTGTCGCCCACCAGGCGAATTCGATACGTGTTCCATGAAGGCGGCTCGTTGAGTTCCATCGACTGAGGCGTGATCGCGTTGTAGACCGCCCCGGCGCATCCCGGATAGAGGTCCTTGCCAAACGTGTCGTAGATCTGCACTTCCATGCCGGTGAAAGCCGGGTCGCCCCAATGCGAGCAACGAAGGCCGACGCCACTGTTGCCGCCCGGCGTGAGGAAGAATTCGAACTCAAGCTCGAAGTCGCGATACATCTTCGTCGTGCGCAGCCACGTCGCCTCGCCTCCCGATTTGGGGAACATTTCGCCATTCTCGATGACCCAGTTGATTTCGCCCGAGGTGGAAGCCCAACCCTGGAAGTTCTCACCATTGAAAAGATCGACCCAGTGAGGCTCTTCGTCCTCGGTCCCGGTCACCGGCCCCGGCTCCGCCCGGGGTGAGAGAGCCAATGAGAGTCCGATGTAGAGGAAAAACAGCAGTACGACTCCGAGATAGGGGAGAGCTTCAGAAGATTTTTGATTCATGGAGTCTGGGGCCTCTTTCTTCCCTTCCCGGGGGCAGTATATAGTGAAACGCCATGGAACAAAACATTCACCCATCGGCGTCGAAAGACGGGGCTATCAAGGGTCTATCAAGGCGAGATATCCTTCTCGCGGGGGCAGGCGGGGCGATGGCCCTGACGTTGCCAAAATCGTCGTATTCGTGGGCATCCATCCACTCTGATCTGCTGTTCAAGATTTCGCTGGCCCAGTGGTCGCTGCATCGGGCCCTCCGGGCCGGGGAATTGGACAATCTCGATTTCGCCAAGGTCGCCAAGGAGGACTATGGCATCGAGGCCATCGAGTACGTCAATCAGTTCTTCCGGGACCAGGCGGAGAATCGCGACTACTTGAAGCAGATGAAGCAGCGAACCGACGATCATGGTGTCGAAAATGTACTCATCATGATTGATGGCGTCGGGGCGTTGGGGGCGGCGGACGAAAAAACGAGAATGGAAGCCGTCGAAGGGCATTACCCCTGGGTCGAGGCGGCCAAGTTCCTGGGCTGTCATTGCATCCGGGTCAATGCCTCAAGCGAAGGGACGTATGACGAACAGATGGAGCGCGCCGCCGACGGCTTGTCGAAGCTCACGGAATTCGCTTCGAAACTCGACATGAGCGTCACCGTCGAAAACCATGGAGGCTGGTCCTCCAACGGGGCCTGGCTTTCGGGCGTGATGAAGCTCGTCGATCATCCCCGGTGCGGCACACTCCCCGACTTCGGCAACTTCCGAATGCGGGGCGACGAGTGGTACGACCGCTACAAGGGTGTCGCGGAATTGATGCCCTTCGCCAAGGCGGTCAGCGCCAAGTCACACGATTTTGACGAGGATGGCAACGAGACGGGAACCGACTATCGGCGCATGATGAAGATCGTGCTCGATGCTGGGTATCGAGGCTACGTCGGAATTGAGTACGAAGGCAGCAAGCATTCCGAGCCCGAAGGCATTCGACTGACCAAGGCGTTGCTGGAAACGGTGCGGCAGGAGATGACTTCGACGCCACCCGCCACGAGCCCGGATCGGTAAGAATCATCAGCGGATCTATTGGCGGATGATTCGACGTGCCAGTATCGAAACAGCATGATCGACTGGCCCAATCACGGATCCGGATCCGAGTGGTTCAGACTGGCATCTGGTTGCGCCGACCCTTGTTGATCAATTCCGGATCGATTCTCCATGTGTCGGACGTGCCGCCTACGAGTCCGGACGCGGCGTACCAGTACTTGACATCGTCGTCCCGGTCTTCGATGTCCTCGATAGTCACTTTATGTTTTGTTTTCGCTTCGCAATAGTAGATGTCGTCCAGTCCGGAGCTGTTTTCATCTTCATCGGTCCAGTGGCCAACCTCCGAGTTCACATCCTTCGCATCCTCGTTATCCACGATCGTGTTGTTGTAAATCGTTATTTTGGTGATGGAAGAATCCTTGGGAAAATTGCCGGCCAGCTTGATCGTGATTGTGTCGCCCATGTACAAGGGCGTCATTCCGTGCGGGCTGTAAGCAGGATGAGCTGGGTGCTTCTTGTCGTAGATGATCGTGACCGTTTTCTTGTTCGCCGCATTCGTTCCGATTTTCGCTTCAGGAGGTGAAATGGCGATGCTCCTTATGTGGGTATGAGAATCTGCAAGCGTTTCTGAAAGGAAAGTCGCTCCGGCGCGCGCCGGCGCGGGATCTTCGATTATGGATTCGGATCAGACTCCAACTCACGCTCCGACTCGGCTCGAACAGAGACCGGCTCGGACGCGAATGCCTTCGCCGCGGGGAGATCGGAATCTGCCATGAACCGGACGAACAGATCATCACGGAATCCTCCCTCGATCAAAACATCCAGAAGCATTTCGGCCTCCCGGTCCCGCTCCAGGCAGATCAGGAGCATGACCCGCAGACTTCGGAATTCAAGGTCGGGATTCTCGACGAACAGTGATTCGAAGATCGCCAACCCCCGTTCCCAATCCTTCATCGCCTCTTCGGCCCGATTCAGGGCGGTCAACGCTCGACCGCGCGCGATCAAGACTCGGGTCCAGGCCGCGCCGAGATCTCGATCTTCTTGATCGTCGTTGGAGATGAGCTCGAGCCGGGCGATCGACCGATCGGCAAACGCCAACGCCGCCTCGACTTCACCCGCGGCGTAGCGTTCTTCACTGCACGTGCAGTGCAGTGAAACGACGTCCAACTGCCGTTCCCGATTCGTTGCATCGGCCTCGGCCAGGGCGAGAAACAATCGCTCGCTCTCGGCCAGGGTCCGGGTGGCCTCGTCACTTGTAGCCTCCAGGTACTGTAATTCGCCGAGCAGATGCTGGCTGAACGCCAATTCGCGACGCCAGTCGCTGTTGTCCGGATCGTGTACCGCGAGTTCAGAGGCGAGTTCGTTCATGCGTCCGAAATGCTCCCGAGCCCGCGCGCCGTGGCCGAGGAATCGATGAAAGAGGCCGACTTGGCTGTGGCTGATCGCCAGGAGATACCGGGCCCTCATGTTCAGGCGATCGCGTTCGCACAGCGCATACCGCATCTGAAGTTCGTCCTGAAACGTTTGCAAAGCCCCCCGGAGATCGCCGCTTTGCTTTTGGAGTGTGGCCAGCCAAGACAGTCCGTTGGCGAGACTTT
>JAPULD010000323.1 GCA_027295365.1 Planctomycetota bacterium | reverse complement strand
GGTCGCTCACGCTGAATCTGGGGGTGATGGGGATGTTGAAGCCACCATAGGCGTAGAGCAGCGTCGGGTTGTTCCCATCCTTCTTGATTCCCTTCTTGTAGGAAAGGAACATGGGAATGATGGTGCCGTCCTTCGAAGGATACTTGACCTGGATCGTCTCGTAGTCGTTGGGGTTGAAATCGACCTGGGCCTTGAAGAGCAATTGACTCTCGCCCGTGATCATGTCGTAGTGGTAGACGCTGGGGGGGACGGCATAGCTTGAAAACTGGTAGAACGTTTCGGTGTCACTGCGTTTGCCGCCAAACCCGGAGGCTGAGCCGATGGGGAAGGGAAAATCGACGTTGCGAATGTGGCGTCCCGAAAAATCGTGGAGGCTGATCTGGGTGTTCGCATCCACGAGGTAGTTCAGGGCCATCATGTTGCCCACGGAACCGACGCTCCGGAGGGTATTTTCGTTCTCGGGCACGATCTCGGTCCAGTGGTCCATCCCGGGCCGGCGGAGATCGATCGCGATGATGCGACCCTTGGGTGAATTCAGCGTGGTGCGGAAGTAGAAGACCGAACCCTCGTTCTCGATGAAGTTGTAGGCCGCGTCGAAGTTGTCGATGAAATCCACGGGAAGGCCGTAGGGCTCGGTGAGGTCCTTGATGAGCACGCGGCTGTTGTCGTCGGTGCCCTTGCTCACGGAAATGATCAGGTAACGACCATCCTCGGTGACATGGGCCCCGAACATCCAGTCCGGCTCGTGGTCGTTCTTGAATACGAGGACATCCTCGGATTGATCGGTGCCCACGCGATGGTAATAGAGCTTCTGGTACTTGTTGAGGTTGGTGAACTCGCCCCCCGCATCGGCCTTGGGTTCGTCGTATCGCCCGTAAAAAAAACCCTTGCCATCAGGCGTCCAACTTGCGCCGGAGAACTTGACCCAGCGCACTGCATCCGGAAGGTCTTCACCCGTGGTGATGTTCCGGACTTTCCAGGTGCGCCAATCGGACCCGGCCTCGGCCACGCCATAGGCGACGTACCGACCATCATCGCTGAAGGCCATGCCGGCCAGAGCGATGGTGCCGTCCTCGGACCACGAGTTGGGGTCGAACAGAACCCTTGGTTCGCCGCCCAGCGAATCCATCATGTACGTGATGCTCTGATTCTGGAGACCATCGTTCTTGGAGTAGTAGTATCGTCCCCCCGCCTTGAAGGGGGTGCCGAACTTCTCGTAGTTCCAGAGTTCCGTGAGGCGGCTCTCGATCTGCTGTCGCTGAGGTATGTCATGGAGGTAGCGGAACGTGATCTCGTTCTCCGCCTCGATCCAGTCCTGGACCTCTTTCGATTCCAAAGCGTCGCCTTCGAGCCAGCGATAGGGATCGGGGACGCGCTCGCCGTGATATTCATCGAAATGATCGACGCGTTTGGCATCGGGGTAGGTAAACGTGTCCTGCTGGGGCGCAATGAACAGGGATGCTGACAGGACGATCGGTGTGAAGAGGTAGGAAACGATCATGGGAATCTCCTCCAGGGAAAGTGCTGGGGCACAGGATCTCGTGCGTCAGGGCATAGGGTAAGGGACGGCCCCCGAAAGGCCAACTCCACGGAAGGAGTACAGGGTCGTGATTACCGGGCATCACTGATTAATCAGTACAGGATCCCGTCGATGCGATCGGAATCGCCTTTCGAGATTCCCGTGGCTGGATGAGCATCGTACGTTTCAGGGTACGAATCGATATGGCTCTATTTCAAGCTCGTGGGAGAAATCGATGAACTCATGGCGATCGGTGAATAACACCACTGGCAAGATCCTGGCCTGTGTTGCGATGTTGGGACTGTTGTGCTCAGGAAGCGTTCTTCTCGCCTTCACCTCGGGTCCCCTGGCCTGCGACCAGCATGAAGCAGCCTTGCACAAGCGGCAGAAGCAATTCTTTGGCGACCAGGAACGAATGATCAATGAAGCTCGAAGGGAAACCAGTCAGAGTCTCAAGGCTCAATACGCGGAACCATGATGAGTTCTCGCACATTGTAATCTCAATTGATTGAGCATCTGGAGGTTCTGAATTCGATCGTCCGCAGGTGTGCCTTACGGAAACCGCTCCTCGTGAACATCGTGGATGAAGTCGATCACGCCTTCCATGAAGACTTCCTGGTCGTCCCAGAAACTCATGTGCGAGCCGTTTGGGCAATACAATGAGCGGCCGTTCTGCACGAGGGTGGCCATCTCGGCCATCTCGGCGGGGTTCATGGTGTCATGCTTCGCCCCGACCATAAGGGTGGGGACTTCCAGTTCGCCTAGCCTATCCCACACCGACCAGCCTTTGAGGATTCCCCCCGGGACAAACTCGCTGGGGCCCTGCATGTATTCGTAGACGTGCTGGTTGAGGTGATTGAAGCTGCGCGTGACCGGCTCGGGCCAGGGATCAAGGCGGCAGAGATGCTTGGTGTAATACACATCGAAGACAAGCTGCTCGTACACAGGGTCGTGGTAGTCGCCCCGTTCCTCGTAGCTGGAAAGTGTTACGAGTACATCCTCGGGAAGTTGGGCTCGCAGCTTGGCGTTGTACGCCTCGTATTTGTCGAAGTCCGCCGTCATATTGCAGACGATGAGACCCTTGAGATTGTGCTGGTACTTCAGGGCGTACTCCATGGCGAGCATGCCGCCCCAGGAGTTGCCCAGCAAGAAGAAGTTGTCGGCATTCAGCCCCAGGGCGAGTCGTACCTGCTCAACTTCCTCCACGAACCGCTCGATGGTCCATAACGAATCGTCATCGGGCTGATCTGATCGATACGAGCCGAGCTGGTCGTAGTGATAGAACTCGATGTTCGCCTGGGGAAAGAAACTCTCGAAGCACTCGAGATACTCATGGGTCGCGGCGGGGCCCCCATGCAGGATGAGCACCTTCATCGGGCTGTTGCCGAATCGTTTGGTCCAGACCTGGTAGCCCTCGTCGAGCTGGATCATCCGTACACCGCCCGCCTGAACGGTGGTGGGGGTTTTGAAGTCAAGGTAGTCAGGCGTCGTGGAGCAGGCCGCGGATACCAGGATCGCAAGGCCGAGTGGCGTACACAATCCGGTGCGTGCGAGCATGGCAATCTCCTGTTTCCCCAAGGTCGCGACCATGGTACTCGATTCATCGGGGTGAATGGTATAGCGCCTACGAACTGATGAACGCATTCGTACTCACGTTTCCTTCGGTGGGTTACTGGCTATTCCTTGCCGACTACCCGTTCATCAATGACCTGCTCATTGATATACACCCAAGGGGGTTGATCAATCGGTAGGATGGCCGGCACGAATCGAATTCGTCGTTCTGAACGTCATCCCACCACGTCGGACAGGTCGTAGAGACCTTGCGTCATGTTCTCCGCCCCGTCTTCGGTCACCATCACGTCCGCCTCGTAATGCACGCTCAGCGAATGGTCGGCTGTTATGACGACTCAGTACAGCTCCAAGTCCGTACGGGGGCCTTCGTGCTTATTGCCGGGTGCGGTCAATTCCTGGCCCAGGGTGATTCGTTCCGGAGCAATTGCGAAATCGCTCGTCAAGAATTGAATGACCCGGCGAGCTCGCAAGGTTGCGAGTTCGTTGGTGGTATCGTCATCAACCTCAACGATACCCAGGAGCATCGTTTCCATGACCTCGGGCGACAACCCCTGGTCGATTCGCCCCGGGGGCACGGGAACCGGCACGACGACGTGGTCGGGAAATACCTCCCCGAAGAGCGACACGATGGCCTCCGATCGCCGTTGGGGTGTCAGATTGCGAATCGTGTCGTCTTGAAGGCGAAGATGCTCCAGCAACTGCTTGTCGAAGAGTCGCTGGCGGAGTGGTTCAAGATCGTCTTCCGCCGTGCGCCCGACGACCATCAGACGCAACGTGGGACGTTCGGTCAGGGCCGTGGCCAGGATGTCGATCTTGTCCGTTGCTTCGGGGGTGAACTGATCCGAACCCGGTTCAAAATCCAGGACCGACAAGTCGATATTCTCATCCCCGGCGAAGACCGAGGCCAGCAGCCGGAAGGGCGCGGTTGCCCCTCGAACCAGGAGGCCCAGCATTTCATCCCAGATCACCTTCCCCAACTTGAAATTCGGATCGGTCAGGTCGCCCTTGAATTCGATCTCGGCCCGGATGTGATCGTCGGTGTCGCGCACGAGGTCGAGACCGAACTTGATGGGAGCATCGGGGGCCGCGGGGCTGTTCGTCTTCTCGCCTAGATAAAAGTGGCTGAGATCGACATCGACACTGCCATCGAGCATGCCCAGCTCGACTTGCAACGGGACGTTCATCGTCGCCCGCCCAGACTCGATGAAGTAGCCCAGAAAATACCCGGCGTAAGGATCGTAAGGCTTGAGCGGAATCCCTGTGAGGTTGACCGTTACGTCCGCGTAAGGCGATGCGGACTGGAACGGATCGACGATGCCTCGAAGGCTTGCCCGGCCCGTCCCCTGCACATTGGTGGTGATGGTGAGGTCCGTGCTGGTCGCTCCATCGTTGGCAATGTTCGACGCTTGGACCTCAATCGAGTCCATTGTGAGCGTGAGCGGAGGCTCCGTGGCGTCGTCAGTGATCTGCACCGCGCCCGAAGTCATCGTGAATTGGTCGATCTGCAGGAGGTATCCCATTTCGCTATCGTGGCGATACGCAGCCAGTCGCTGTGTGAGGTCCAGCGTCGCTTCCGGTTCAATGGCCAAGTCGCTTTCCGCGGATAACTCGGATTCCCCCGAAGCGGTGGACGGCAGCAACAACGCATTGAGTCGCAATGAGGGAGATGACAAGGACACCGACTCGAAACGCACCGAACGCTTGAGCAGGTCCACGTTGATGCCGGTGAGCGTGGTTTCGTCAATCGTGGTGTCCAAGTTGTTTTGTTCTGGAAGCCGCACATGGACGCCGCCGATGTTTGAGGTACCGCTGAGCTGTATGTTCGGTGCCTCCGGATCAGA
>JAPULD010000322.1 GCA_027295365.1 Planctomycetota bacterium | reverse complement strand
CGCCCCAGAAATTAACGGTCAAACGGGACCGGACCGTTTCGAACCAGTGTGGGATCGAAATGATCCAGTTCGGACTCTTGTTCGGCACGCTGAGAAGCTTTCGAACACGTTTCCTCAAGCTGCCGTCGCCACGGACGTAGACGAGGCCGAATTTCTTTTCAAATTTCTTGTCCAAACGACGATTTTCATGCTCTGCCAGGAGCAGGCAACGGATACAAAAGATGATTGTGAGCACTCGGATGATTTCGGTCGGCCAGATACTCACACCCGCCACGAGAGAGAACGGCTCGCCGGATCCGCTGGTGTGGTCGTAATAGATCAATCCACCGAAGCCAGCCAGAACGGCGAGTGCGACCAGGATGAGCATTAACACGCTTCGTTTTGGACCCTCATCCGAATTCGTCGGCATGTTAACCAGACGATGCAGCCTCTTGCTCATCGTCGAGAGCAGAATGATCGCCAGGGTGAACAGGACATACAGCCAAATAATCCTGCTGATAGGGAATCTCCAGGGCCCCGGGGAATCGTACAGGACGGCATTCGCCGAATTGTCTTTCCATGGAGTGAATTCAATAACTCCCCTGCGAGACACCTCGTACCGATGCGGGTTCATTTCGTATGAATACCCTTCGGCTTCAATCTTCATCTCGTGTCCATCCGACTCGAGGGTGACGGTACCGTGTTCCTCGTGCTCATAGGTCACGCCCCCCAGCGCCAGAAGAGTGGCCATGAACGTGGAGGTCTGATACGCATCGCGGAAAGGGGGGATGTACTGCTGGAGGTCCTTGTGAAGGGACAGGCCATGCCCCGAAACGATGATCAGATTGCGGGACCACTGGTACTGGCTGGGATGATCGAGCCGGGCGTCCAGATCAGTGGTGAAGAAGATCGCATCCGGCAGAGAGGGGCGCAGGGCCTGCAGCACGAGTTGCTTGTCGTAGAGGTCGCTGCCGATGACGCCCACGGCGGCGATCCGCTTGTTTCCGTGGGCGATTTCCTTGATGCTCGACGCCAGTCTTCTCATGGTGTCGAACTGGCTGGGGCCGAAGGGCTGCTCGATGCTTATGTCGGCATCGACTTTGAAAGCATTGAGGGACGTCTGGTCGCGCTTCGCCGCCGACGTATCGGATTGTTTCGTCCTCGCTTGGCCGGACAGCGCGCCGTCCATGCCGCGCAGGTAGCTGAAACGGAGAATATGATTCTGTAGCTTGAGCTTTTCTATGTCGCTCAGGTCCGACTCCGACTTCAGAGCGTCCGCCAGGATGCGATAGAATTCTCGTCCGTAATACGTGTCCCATTCCCCGATCAGCGCGATGTACTGGTCGTCATCCAGGTTCGCGCGACGAAGTTTTAGTTCCTTGGCAATGTCTCTGGCCAACACCTCGTCGGGAATGCTGGTTTCGATGAAGTGGGTCGGAAAAAATAATTGGTCCATACTCCCGGTTGTGAGGTACGAGACGATTCGGGCCCGATTGTATCTTGACATCTCCAACCCCGGATTGATGCGAGGGAATTCGAGTCTTCCATCCTCAAAATTGAAGGGAGGAGGTGCCTTGATACCGAAACGCGAAAAAACGTACTCCACAAGCCGGTTGTAGAGGACAGTCCATTTGTCCACTTCCAACAACAGGAAGTCTTTCAATTCCTTCAGGTTTTCAAACGATGCGGTCGTGCGACTCGAATAGAGATACAGATTTTCTCGAATCGACTTACGAAATTCAGCGTGCTTTTCTTGATGTGAATCGACTTTACCCGGATGCGTACCGTGGGCACCCGGCAGATTATGTTTCCACTCCTCGATGAGCAGTTTGAGCAGGGCGGCCGTATTCGAAGGTCCGATGAGCGACAGTTCGATGGAGCGATCAGGATCGGAGATGGCCCGTCGCGCTTTTGGAAAGTGGAGAAGCTTGCCCAACAGGCTGGCCAGGGTCGTGATGTCGTGAATCTTCTGCTGATCGATCCACAGGATGAGGGCACGGTCGCCTTGCGAGTTCGAGGTCATGTCGTCGGGGTCGTCGGGGGCGTCCTTCGTGTCTTGAAATGAAAACCACTCGAAGGGAACCGCCAGTGAGAAATGGTCCTTTGCTCCGTCTGAATGATGATCCGAAAGCGACAATTCGGTGTCATTGGTCAGGAAGTATCCGATGTGCTCGGCGTTGTCCGGGACGAGTCCCTTGCGGCCCAGTGCGGAGATAATGGCGTACCGATGCCTTCTGCGCATCTCGCGATTCTCGGCGTAGTGGCTTCCCGGCACCATCACCGACAGAATGAAGAGGCGCCCTTCATTGTTATGATGGGTCTCCTCAATCTCCTTCCGGAGAGTTTCGATGGAATGCAGTGGCGGCTCATGCTCCTTCACCGGCACATGCATCAGCACATGCTTCAGCACATCCTTCGACTCATCAGCGTCATGCGCCTCCGAGTCACCGTGGACGGCCTTGATGTGCTCCTGAATCGCTGTCTCCACCGTGGCGTTATGTGCCTCCGGATCGTTTTTGGCGACCATGAGGTGTTTCTGAATCGCGGTATTCTCTTCAGCGCCATGAGCCTCCGGGTCGTTGTGAGCGACCTTGATGTGATCCTCGACCGCGGTGATGGGGTCCTGCCACAACCGGGCGTTGACGCTCTCGATTCCGAGAGATTCGTGCAGAAAGGGCGTTGTGGCCGGTGGGCGGAAGCTCTGAAACCCACGCACCAGGAGCAGGCCGCCGAAGACGGAGACCGCGGCCATCACGCCCGCGATCGGAAGCAAATTGCTGGAACGGTTCGCGCTCACCGGTCGTGTTTACCTCCCGCCGGACCTGCTTAATATCAAGTTCGTGGCCGGCGTCTCTTAGAAATAGACGCAAGTACTCCCCCGGTATGTGAGCCAGAACCGAGAATTAATAATATTCAATTACGTTCTTGCTCAGAATTCGATCAGATCGATCGACGCGGACACCGTGGTCTCGTCCCGGATGTCGTCGTATCGAATACGAGTGGTCAGGGTGAAGTCGGGGAACGCACGTTGCAGGCGAGCCGAGATGGATCGCAGGTCGTCCTCCTCCAGATCCCATTGGGGAGAGATGGCGATCTTGTATTTGGGGGTGATGAGATAGTTGAAGCCCACGCCCAGCAACTTGCTGGTCCCGGCCTCGATGTAGCGATATTCGACGTAGCTGGTCAGCAGGGGTGAATGGCGAAGTTCGGTGCCGATCGAACCCCGGGCCAGCAGTGATTCTTCGATGTCGTAGATGCCGGTGCCGGTGAAGGAGAGGCTGTCGCTGAGCATCAAGGCAAAGGAGCCATAGCCATGATCGCCAAACTGCGAATATTCGGGACGGTAGTCGAAGAACTGGGGCGTCGGCGATTCTCGGTCGGCGTCATTCGAGTTGTAGACGACACCGGCATCGAGGGTCAGTACATCGACGGAGCGCCAACGTCCCGGGCCGCCACGTTGGGTCTGCCAGACATTTCGGAGTCCCGCCCTGACGACGGTGCCCGTGCCAAGCGATTCCACCTCGGTGTCGTAGACCGGCAGGTCCTCCTGGTCGACGTTGCTGGTCCCGAACCAGACCGTCACGTTGGGTTCGATGATGTGACGCAGCCGATGCAGGTCGAACATCGAGCTTTCCACCGCATTGTCCACGTGTTGGTATTGCGCACTGAATCGCATGCCCACGGCTCCGAACGCCCTCGAGTCATCGTCCTCGCCCGAGAAGTCCTCGAAGTCATCGCTGTACGCGGTGAACCGGCCCACCAGGAAGGGCGTGAAGTTCAGGTTGTCATACTTCAACGGAATCGCGATCTCGTGCCGCGTGTCGAACCGTGAGATGTATTGCGAACTCAGGCCTCGGGCGCGATGGTAATCGCTGATGGGTACATTTGGCCCGATGGTCGGGTACGCACCGTTGCGAATGCCCAATTCGTTTTCGCTGTGGGTCTCGAAGTTGAACTTCATGCGCGACATGCGGAATTCGTTGGAGTAAGTGACCTTGCCATCGAACCACGAGTTGCCATAGCTGGCGAAGCGGGTCTCGGGAAGCTTGTCGACGGTGTATCCCTTGCTCGCCAAAAGGTAGTCGTTGGAGATGAAGTCGTTGATGTCGTAGCTGGTATAGATTGAGATCGCGCGGTTGGCGGTGATCTGCTGGAGGTAGAAACTCGTCTCGTATTGCCTACGGGACTCGAAGTCGTCGGGTCGCCATGCGTCAATGTACGTTTCGTCGCTGATGTAGGACGCCTGGAACTGAAGCTTCCATCCATTGGGCAGGTTGGATGTGTGTTCCCAGAGAGCGACGCCTCGCCAGTCTCCATCCTGGTCGATGTCCTTGCCCGAAGTCGTCTTGTCCTCGCCCCGGTCCTGGATCGCATACAGGTCGAATTCGCCGATTGAGTTGTCGAAGTCGTATTCAGCGCCGAGCCCGAATCCCGTGCCCCGCTTCTCGAAGTAATCGAGCTTGACTCGGAGATCGAGGCCATCGATCGCATCGGTGCCAAGCAGGGAGGGCAAATCCCATTCCGTCTTGACGGTGAAGCCATCGTTGCTGCGTGTGCCGAACGTGAGTCGCTTCAGGGGGATGTCCCTGATCGTGCCCTTGA
>JAPULD010000321.1 GCA_027295365.1 Planctomycetota bacterium | reverse complement strand
CTGAACCCGAGAACATCGCGGTGCTCATCGTCGCATTCAGGCTGCCATCGCTGTTGAGGGTCAACGTGAGTGACATGTCCACGGCACCCATATCGGGAATTTCCACGATGCCTTCCCAGGTGCCGCTGACGCCATCGTCGGCCGCAGGCGTCTGTTCGCCATCGTCTTCTGGCGTCTGTTCGTCATCGTCTTCGGACGTCTGCTCCTCGTCGTCGTCCTCTTCCGAGTCTTCCTCGGCTTCCTCATCGTCCCACGATTCCTCATCACTCTGGGGTGCCCAGACATAATCCATGTCCTCCCGCAACGGGACGGCCAACAAGACTTCGCTGCCCTTGTAGACGAACGTGGAATCGTTGGGCAGGTCGCTGTAGACCGGGGTGAACGAACTCCTCGCGCTGACGAAGTACAGGTAGTCGCCCTTGCGATCGAAGGTCGGATTCGTATCCGAGAACATGGAGCTGGTCACGCGTCGAGTTTCATCGTCCTCGACGTTGTAAATCCAGATCGAGGAAAAGATGTTGGTTTCGTCAGGCTTGTCGTAGGCGATCCAGCGACTGTCATGCGACCAGCTGAACGAGGTAGAACCGACGATGATCGGATCGTGATCGAATTGGTTGATCGACTTGGATTCGACATCGAGCAGGTAAAACGCGCCGGTCTTGTCATTGAAGAGGATCTTCTTTGAATCGGGCGACCAGTAGATGTTGGACTTGAATGGGCCACCATCGTCGGTGAGTTGAATGGTTTCGCCCTTGCCATCCGATTGCATCATGTACAGTTCATACTCGCCGGTATTGTCGGCGAAGTAGGCGATCCAGCGACCGTCGGGACTCCAGGTGGGTTCGCGTTCGGCGACACCACTGGTGCTGGTGAGGTTTCGAGGTTCGCCCTTGTCCACCGGGGCGGTCCAGATGTCACCTCGGGCCTGCATGGTGGCCCGTTTGCCGGTCGAGGAGATGCCCCAACTCTGGATGAATTTCGAGGCGTCAACGGACTTGGTGCGGATCGAGGGTCGATCACCCGGGATAGTCACGTTCACTTTGCGTGATTGCTTGGTGCGAAGATCAAGCAGGTAAAGGCTGGAACCGTTTTGGAAAACGATCTCACCCTGACCTTGCCCACCGGGACCGATGGAAGGCCACTTGACGTCGAAGCCCTTGAAGTGAGTGATCTGATTGCGCTTTTCAGTCTTGGTGTCGTAACACCAGATGTTGAGGCGATGCTCATCACCCCCATCGGAAAGGTAATAGATCTTGTCGCCCTTCCACATGGGCAGGGTATCGGTTCCTTCCCAATCGGTAATCTTGTCCGAGGTGAAGCTGTGCAGGTTCAGGAGCCACACATCCGAGGCCATGCCGCCCCGGTATCGCTTCCAGGTTCGACCATCGCGGTTGTGGGGGGTGTAGGCGAGCCATTCGCCATCGTCGCTGATGGTGCCGGCCATGCCATAGGGAACGGGCAACGGTTCGGGCAGGCCTCCATCCGCACTAACGGTGAAGATTCGGGGTGCCCTGCCTAATCCTGACATGCCACTGCTTGAGAAGATGAGCTTCCCGTCGGGAGTCCAACCTGAAAGGCTCTCTCGCGCGGGGTGATGTGTCACGCGCGTGGGCAGCCCCCCATTGATGGACAAGGTGTACAAGTCGGTGTTGCCATCGTAATTGCCTACGAAGGCGATGGTCTGGCCATCGTCACTGAACTTGGGTGACGATTCTGCGCCAGCGGGGCTCGCCAGGGGCGTGGCGACGCCACCCTCACGGGAAACGAGCCACAAGTCGTTGGCGTAACGGAACACGACGTGTGTGGAACTGACATCGGGATTTCGCAGCATGCCGGCATTGGGATTGACATCGGCGTGTGCAAAAACGGCGGGCAGGGCCATCGCCGCGCCTGCAAGCAGGCTTCGGGATACAGCAATATTCATGGTTTTCAACTCCTCCAATTGGATATTGATCGGGATGGATCGACGTGCGTTATACAAATGGTCTTCGGTATTCGGTGCTGATTTTCCAGCATTCACGGGTCCCGAAAATGCATCAGGACGGCCTGCGAGTTCATAACCAAAGACCTGACAAGCAATTGCGGCCAGTTCGCCATATTCAAAAATTCAAATAAATCAATGTGGCAAAGCCGAGTCCAACGCCTACTTGTTGTTCTTTTTCTTGTCGCTCCCGGGGAGCAGCCCTTTGAGCGCATCGCCAATACCTTTGCTCGCCTCGTCGCCCAATTTTTCGCCTAGGTCATCGAGAAGCTTGTCCGCTTCACCTCGCACTTCATTGGCCAGTCGATCAGCTCCCGCTTGCACCAGCGCATCGGCCAGCAGATCGTCGTCGATCGTGATGCGGGGATTGTCCATCGGGCCTCGGAGCGTAATGGGCAGTTTGAATCGTTCCACGGCAGAAGAACCCACCCCAGGCAGCGAAAGCGTGGTATTGCGCAGCGTGATGAGCATGGGGAGATCCAGATAGCCCACGCCCGCATCGCTCCAGGTGCCATCAATCTGGATTTTCATCTTCCCCCCCTGCATGGGGGGTTCTCCCCCGATCGAAAGATGTTTGGCGATGTCATCGATCTTGAGTTGCTTGAGGGTCAAGACGAGTTTGTTCGCTTCGGGGTCGTTCTTTGAACTCAGCCCCGACTCGAAGAGGATGTTCCCGCTTCGCGAGGTGATCTTGACATGAGGGGAATCGTCAACGAGGTAAGGATGCGTCGAGAGATTCTGGGCTTCGATGTCGAACACTTCATCCTTGATCTGCTCAGACTTCACGCCTTCGGCGATCAACTCCGCAATCCACATCGTGGGGGCATCGTCGATGAGGTGCGACGCGGTCACCCTGGCATAACCTTTTTCCGCAATCTCCCGAGCCAGACGCTCCTTCAACGTTTCCTGATCAGGTGTGTCATCATCAACGCCTGATCCGGATATCTTTTCCATCCATTGTCGGGCCTGGGCGAGTCGTTGCTTCCAGATCTCCGCGCCTTTGATGTATTGATCGATTGACTTCTCGCCCGGGTTGAATCCCCAACCATCTTCATCTTCTGGCGTCGGCTCAGGGGGAGGACCGATGTGTTTGCCCGGGTTGGCCCTCGTACCGCCACTGCTAGCTTCGCTGACCACCACACGATCGAGCTTCATCCGCTTGCGCAGCAGGTCCGCCCCGGCAATGTCAGCCTCGATCTGGACGGCCTTGAAGATATCCCGCTCCAACGCGTTCGGGTCGGCCAAGGCGAGCCCGGTGATCGTCAGCCGTCCTTCCTTGAGATTCAAGTCAACGCTTTGAAGATCGACGGTGGCTCCATTGATGCTCTCAAGGCCATTCTTCATGGCGCTGGTCAGGATCGGTTCGCTGGCGAACTGGAGCACGATGTACAACAGACCCACCACGAGCACCGCGAAGACGACGCCCATGATTCGGATCGGGTTGCCGATCTTCTTCTGCAGCATTTCGTCATAGGTTTTCTTGCCATGGCCACCCCCGATGAAGATGAACATGGCGGTTCGCGCCGGGAAGGAGGAAGTCAGCCTCTTGAACGCCTCGGAATTGGACTCCAGGTTGGCCATCTTGAGTCGAAACCGCTTGAGCAACGTCAAGATGATGAACCCCATTACGAGGCCCGAGACGAACCCGAGGACCATCCCCCCAGTCGTGACGTAGTGATCAAACCCAAACAGCGCCAGAATCGGCGCGTTGATCATCGACTTGTACAACCCCTGGGTCGGACCATCGAGCAGGATGCGTCCCATCTGGAACGACATCGGCATGATCAGGAGGCTCAGCACTTTGGCCAGCGAAGCGGTCAGCAGGGCGATGCCCAGATTTGCATTGAGAACGACCAACAGTAGCACCAGGGCGATCATGAGACCGGGGCCATTCATGAAGCCAGGCACGAAGCCGATCATGGACCCGAGGATGCAGGCCATCATGATCTGCAGGGGTGTCGCCTTGCCCCGGAGAATTTTTCCGATCTGTCGTGGGAACATCGCCAACCCTTCCTGGAGTATCCGAAGCGAGAGGAGTTTACCACAGAGACCAAGAGGGCTCGGAGATATTTGCCATCAGTCACAAGTTTCGCAAATAGAGAGCAAACCGCTTGAGTAAATGTGAAATCCTGAACCCATTCTCTCTATACTTTTTTCCCTACTCTGTGCTCTCTGTGTCTCTGTGGTGAACCATGCCCTCCTCGATACGCAATCTAGAATTCATTATTCTCGGCTCGGGCACTTCGGCCGGGGTGCCGGTCATTGGCTGCGACTGTGCCGTGTGCACCAGCCCCGATCCCAGGGACAACCGGACCCGCTGCAGCGCCTGCTTGCGATTCATCGACCCCAAGGGCCAGGAGCGCGTCATCTTCATCGACACGTCCCCCGACCTGAGGCAACAGGCATTGCGGCACAAGATCAACCGCTGCGATGCGATCGTCTACACCCACAACCATGTCGATCACACGTTCGGGCTTGACGACACCCGACGATTCAACGTGGTCATGGGGGGGCCGATTGATCTGTACGCCGACCGGCACACGATCGAGAGTTTGCATCGGGTGTACCGGCACATCTTCGAGAAAGAGAAGAACATCAATGATTCGTTCGTGGCCACGCTGATCCCCCATCTGATTGAACCAAAACAGTCCATCGATCTGTTTGGGCTTCGCTTCACCCCCCTCGAACTGCTGCACGGCAGACTCCCGATCCTGGGATTTCGCATCGAGGAAATCGATTCAGGCGATTCACCTTCCGATGGCCCTCTGCCCTTGGCCTATTGCACCGACGTCTCGGCGATCCCGCCCCAGACCTGGTCCAAGTTGGGTGGCCTGAACACGCTCGTGCTCGACATGTTGCGATATCGAAAACACCCCACACATTTCTCGGTGGACCAGGCCATTGACGCCTCAGATCGAATCGGCGCCAGTCAGACCTGGTTCCTGCACATGACCCACGACATCAAGCATGAAGAATTGGATCCCCAACTGCCCGAGGGCATGGCCCTGGCCTACGACGGGTTGGTGCTGAATTCATCCTCGATCTAATCCTCGGACTTCCACTGCTCATTGGTCAGATCGAGGGCTGCCCGGGTCACCCCCACAATGACCCTCTCGAATTCTCCATCCTTCCATTGCAAGGCTTCCGCGACGCCTCTGGGCTTCATCCGCACGTGGACGTTGATGACCATCCCCTCGTAAAGGCTGTGGATCTCCGTGGCCCCGGTGTGGGCGACGATGACATGGTTGCCCCCGAAGTGATCGAGCGTGGTGCGAATCCGTTCGGGCGTCGTGCGCTGGTAATGCGACCAGTCGATGAAGTAGCCTCGGTACCAGAGAGGGCCTTCGGAGCCGAACAGGAGTTTCATGTCCTCATCGGCGCGAATCTCGACCTTGGGGGTGTCAAGGTTGGCCCTGATGGATGAATTGATGAAATCCAGATCCCAGCCCTTCTCGATCAACGTCGAGCTCAAGCCCCCATGCGCAAACAATAGATCGTTGATGCGGATGGCCACGTGCTTGGTCCTCAACCATTGCCCGAGTTCGGTGTCGGGGCCGAACAGTTGGGAGTACGATCGGCTCATCAAAGGGGCGACGGTCTCCAGGTAGATCGGATTGACGTAGCGCACATCCCCCTGCAAGGGCATCACTTCGTGGTTGCCCAGGATGAAATGGACAAAGCCCCCCTGAGCCTTGGCCTCTTGCTCCAGTCGATAAATCAGCCAGAGAATGTCCGTCACCCTATCCCCTCGATCAAAGACATCGCCCACAATCACCAGATGGCCTTCTCCAAACGACCAGTGCAAGTCCTCATCCACGACGTCTCCATATCGCAACACATCCGCAAAAACCATGAACTGGCCATGACTGTCGCCCACGATGAAGATGTCTGTGACGTCATCGAATTGATCGGGCTCGACCATCGGTGGCTCGGGTGCGAGCGTGACGCCCCCGGCTCCCAAAGCTGGGACATCCAATTTCCAACCCCGCTCGAACTTGATCGGCACGTGAACCGCTTTGCCCTGCTGGACCCTCCAGACCATGGCATACTTCTCGGATTCCCAGATCACGTGGGGGCCATCGATTACGTCGGGGTCCTGGCCCGGGGCACCATGTCCTACCACCAACAGAAACGCCAGAACAACCAGAAATCGATGTCTCACAATGATGCTGCTCCTCACACTGGGTTCGATAGCGTAGCAGGACACCCCCGGGCTGTTGCATTCATGCGGAATTTGGCGAACAGATTCGCATACCCCACCCCTTCACCCCCGCGCGACATACTTGTTCGGCACATTCTCCAGAGGAGGCACCGCCCGATTGGAGGCTTCGAGAAGAGTTCGCACGTTCGCGTCGATGTCGGATTCGGAACGATGCATCTGAGGCAACAGGCCAAACTGTGCATACGAAATCGGCGTGAGATCGAAGAGTGTCGTTTCCCATTCGAATCCACGTCCCCAAGTGAGACCCGCCAGACGAATATCCAGTCGTGCCTCGGCCTGAAGCAACAGCTTCATGATCGGCAAGGCGCGATTCGCGTTCGAGTTGACGGTGTGAAAGATCGGCGTCTGTCCGTTCAGCCCGTTGGCGTCGACTGCTGCAGTCGCATTGACATCCGCGCCCAGATTAATCAGGACACGTGCGACAGAAAGGTGACCATATTCCGAAGCGACGTGGAGCAATGACGCCCCATCCAGAGGCGTGAAGGCCGAAACCATCGTGACGCGATGATCCAGCCGAGATGGATTTTCCCTCAGGACCGCCTCCAGCCGTGCCCCATCATTGAGCAGAACCATCTCGAGCAGGGGATCCTCGATCGTGGCGCCACGATCGAGCAGCAATCGCAGACACGCCTCGAACCGATCCGATCGGGTGTACATTTCCGTCAGCCAGTCCACGGGCCGTTTTTCCCGGGTCGGTTGGCTCGCGTCGAGCCCCTTGTCCAGAGCTTCTCGTATCTCCTCGACCGAGTGCGTCTCGAAACCGCCCAGCAGTAGATCGTGCAAATTGTCCATGCGAGAGTCCTCCCTCACCCCTCGACGTTGATTGTACAGATCCGGATCGTCGACTATTCACTGAAACTGTCAGTGGTATGATCCATACATTCTCAAGCCATGACCAAACAAACCCATCATCTTGGAACGCTGTTGATCGGACTCATCCTCGCGTGCAGTCTTGGCGGGTGTTCGACCATCGAGCGGGACGGGAAGAGCGCCTCGTCCAACGCCATGGCGATGAATGAAGAAGTCCGCAACGAGATCATCGCTTCTGACCTTGTCGGCCGGTGGAAGGGAACCTGGACCAGCGACTTCAATGGCCACACCGGAACTCTCCGCTGCATCATCTCCGTCCAACCCCCGGAACCCCCGGATGCCCCGGCCCCCCCTGATGCCCCGAAAACTCAGAATTCCCCAGACCAACCCGTCGCGTTTCTCGCCCGGTATCTCGCCACGTATGGCGGCTCCCTCACTTACGAATACGACGTCATCATGCATGTGCGACGCGAGGGCGACACATACCATTTCTCCGCGGAAGCCGATCTGGGCCCGCTTGCGGGGGGCGTCTTCACCTACAAAGGGACTGTTGTCGGCAATGAGTTCCGCTCGACCTACACAAGCGCTGGGGATCATGGCGTTTTTGAGATGAATCGGCTCAAATAGGCCTCCAAGCTCGTCTTTCCCGCCTTTCCCAGCCCCTGGATCGGGGCTACACTATCCGCCCCATGGCACAGATTCGCGAAATCAAGAAGCGTATTGGCGCGGTTAGCAACATCGAACGCATCACCAAGACGATGCAGTTGATCGCCACCGCGAAATTCACCACTGCGATCCAAAGGGCAAAGGCCACAAAGCCATACACCCTGAAGATTCGCCAGCTCGTGGCCGAGGTCGCCGGCGCGGCGGGCGATGTGGATCACCCTCTCCTGCAAGCCCCGACGAATCCCACGAAGAAGGATCTGATCCTGGCGATCTCGTCGGATCGTGGTCTTTGCGGAGCCTACAACGGCAACGTCCTGCGTCTGGCGTTGAAGAAGATCAGGGAGAACCGCGAGGATGGCCGCGAGGTTGTCATCGAGACCGTGGGCAAGAAGGCCATCGGCTTCTTCAAGTTCCAGAAGATCCCGGTGCAGGTCAAGCACATGTTGGGTGACAAGCCGGCCTACGAGGATGTCAACCACATCGCGAGCCGATACATCGATGAGTTCATCGAAGGTAAATACGACTCGGTGCACGTCGCGTACATGCGTTACGAAAGCAATTCGAGGCAGATTCCCGAGGTGAAGCAGTTGCTCCCCCTGCAGAAGATGGGGGACGACCAGGGCGAAAAGAGTACCGAAGCGGCCAGTCATGCCAACTTCGAATTCAGCCCCTCGGGTGAAGCATTGCTCAACCAGTTGTTGCCCCTGACCGTCAAGACCGAGCTGTTCCAGGCGATCAATGATTCCGTGGTCAGCGAGCAGATCATGCGGATGATCGCGATGAAGGCGGCGACGGAGAACGCCAAGGACCTGAGTCGATTGCTGAAAAGGCAGTTCAATCGCGCCCGACAGGCCAAGATCACGACGGAACTGATGGAAGTCATATCGGGTTCCGCGGCTTTGGAGTAATTCCAGCCCATTCCAGCATACGAAAAGCCCAGGGAATCAATCCCTGGGCTTTTTTCGCACTGCGAAGGCATGGGGAGTCAAAGTGCCATCAGAGGCCTGACACGCCTTCACATCGCGATGACTCGATCATGATCTTTCAGTCCAGGTCCGGGTCACGATCCCATCATCAACTTCAAAATAGGTCGTCGTGATGCGTGTGACGTCGGAACCGCCCGCGAAGATGAGAAAAACCGCCGTGCCATCGGATTTGGTCTCGCAATGTTCGTAAAGAAGCACCGAGACGCCTTCCTGACCCTCGACGTCGGATCGCCGATCGGGTTCACCCAAGGTCGCGATCAGCCATGACTCGGTGGTGACACCAGGTTCGATTTGGCCCAAGGTCGTGTTGCTGATTCGGGTTCCCGACTCTTTGGTAGATTTGCCACTGACGATCAGACAGCCAGAGGCAACAGAAATGAAGCCTGCGAGCAGGATTCCCAGGATGATCTGCTTGTCCATTTTGGACTCCATGAAAATGGATGTGCGATTTGAAACGGGTCTCAGAGTACGCTGGAGGACACAGACACAAGAACAGTATTCCCAACTACAATCCTCTTTTCAGACGTACAGGATCCTCCACATCCTTATACGTCACCCTCCTCCGATTTGTTACGATTCTCTTGAGCAACCTTTCATGAAGCTCTATACAAAAACGGGTGATGACGGCTCAACAGGGCTCTTTGGGGGCGATCGCGTGCCCAAGGACCACCCTCGGGTCGAGACTTACGGCACTATCGATGAACTCAATGCCTCCCTGGGCTGCGCCGAGGTGGCCAACGATCCACAACACGAGCTGGGCAAACAGTTTGCGGTCATTTTCCGAACTCTGCAGTCTCGACTCTTTGATCTGGGGGCCGATCTGGCCACTCCCGAGGCCAACAAACACGAAGCCAAAATCGCCCGGATCGAGCAAGGTCAGATTGACGAACTCGAGCAATGGATCGATTCCATCGAGGCCGGCAACGACCCGATGACGAATTTCATCCTCCCGGGGGGGACGGAGTTGGCCTCCAGGCTGCATCTGGCCCGGACGATAGGTCGGCGAGCCGAACGCAATCTGGTGAGTCTGACCCGGGTGGCGAAGATCAATCCCTTGTCGGTGATCTACCTCAACCGCCTGAGCGATCTGCTGTTCGCGATGGCCCGAAGGGCGAACAAGGAAGCGGGGATCGAGGATGTGCCTTGGATTCCGGGAAGCTCTGATTCGAAATCTGAATCAAAATGATTTGGTGGCAGGGGCTTCCAGCCCGTGCGAATTCTTTTGAACAGACAAGATGCCTGTTCCACCACTCAAGAGGGTTCACACCGGCTGAGGAGTAGCCTTACTTTTTTTCGTGCCTTGGTTTCGCTTCTTGAAGATGGGTGTCGCCTGACCCAGCGCTTCGCCTTTGCGGATCATGCCGATCTTGTTGATGCGTTCCCACGCGCTTTTCGCATTCTTCTTTGAGTACTCGATCGTGATCGACTTGCGGCCGTACGCCTTGGCCACGGTTGATGTGGTCCCACTACCGCAAAACGGATCGAGCACGAGATCGCCCTTGTTGGAGCAGGCGAGGATGATCCGCTCCAGGTAGGCCTCGGGGATCTGGTTGTGATGCTGGTGACGACGTTCCTTGTTGTTGCCCTGCACGCGTCCCCAGAACTTGCCATACCAGACGTCCAGGGGAATCCTCATCCCCTTGTTGTTTTCCTTGGCCAGCGTCCGGGGGTCGCCATAGATCGTGGCCCGATCCGACGGTTCCATGATCGCATCACCATTCCATATTCGCTCATCGGGATCCTTGGTGAAGTACAACGCATGCACCTTGCTCATGATGAA
>JAPULD010000320.1 GCA_027295365.1 Planctomycetota bacterium | reverse complement strand
AGGCGGCGTTGGAAGCGGGCGAGATGATGTTGCTGCGGCAAGCGGGATTCGAGATGGTGAGACAAGGCAAGACGACAATCGCCGAAGCCTTGCGCGCGACGAAGGGATAAGCAAGTTCTGGCTCATGGCGAGGAATTCGATGCCCGATTCGAATCCTTCCTGTTCTCAACTGTGAATACGAGCATGTATTACCCTGAATCTTGCTCTGGCCTGAGGGCCGATGGGCCATGGAATCTGCCAGGCGGGAGGGCCCAGAATTCAGCTCACCCTAGCCAGTGCGCTGTTGGTGTTTCCTGAAGGGTTTACCCCCTCTTCGGAAAGTGTGGGGGCCATCGGGCTGATTCGTTGGTTCAACGCCCCCGATTGCCGCTCGAAGCGGTGAATTTCGAGGATCGCTCTCCAGATGCCATGACAATTTTGGAATGTCTGACCCGATATGACGAAGTGGTTCAAGAGTTCGATCTCTGCCGATCCGTGGATTGCCCCTCATGGACCAGCCTATGGCGGAAAATTTCTCTCGCCCCCGACGATACGATCTGGCTTGATACTATCGGTCCCAGGGTGCCGATCTTGCCTGAGATGTCATGAAAGCCCATCCTGAATAGGGAATCTGGGGTAGTCTGGACCTTCCTCGGCAACCGGCTCCTTGAAAGTCTCGTACAGCAAAGCGGTAGCGGCCGCTTGACTCTGATGCCATCGTCCGCGAAACTGACGTATTCGCAGGTATTTCCGCGATATAGACCTTTTGAACCCATCCCATCAAAGTCGGCCACGTCGACTGGGATCATCCTGCTCGGAGGCAACGAACCATGGCCCTACGTAGTGGAGCCGGAACCGGCGTCATCGTCTCGCTCGTGGTGTTCATCATCACGACCGTCTTTCTGTTGGTGTTGACGATCGTCTTCTATGGCGGTTTGAACAACGAGAAGGCAACTCGCGCCTCAGCAGAAAATGACTTGAAAGTGTACGTCACGGACTCGGAGCGCAACTCCGATAAATTCAAGCAAGTCGAGGCGAACGCCAAAAGCCAAGGCAATCTCTCGGTGGTGCGATATCTCACCCGCCAGATGGAAGAGACGATGCAGTACGTGGATGGCAACCCCAACACCACGCTGGAAGTCTTTCAACAGAACATGGCCCGCTCGGTCGGTGAGAACGGCGTCGTCAAGACCTACCTCAGCGATCTCCAGCGCACGCTCAGCACTCGGGAAACCGAACTGGACAATGCCAATCAGCAGCTTCAAAGCCAGTCCAACGCCCTGGCGGAGAAGGACACGCTGATGGAGGACATGCGTCGGCAACAGCAAGACGAAATCGACGAGGTGATGCAGCGCATCGACGCCTTGTCGCAAGCCGCCGAGGATTACCGCTCTCGCGTTGATAATCTGGCCCAGCAGTTGGAGCAATCCCGGCAAGACCTTCGTGATCAGTACGAAGGTGAGGTTTCCGATCTGGAATCCGAGATCGAAAACTACTCCCAGGACAACGCGGTGCTGAAGAGTCGGCTCAATGAACTTGAGTCGAAGCTTGATGCCGAGCGTATCAAGCCTCACGATCCCGCGACCCTCGTCGATGGGTTGGTGATCGACACCCTTCGCAGCGCCGACCAGATTTTCATTGATCGAGGCCGATCCAATCACATCGTTCGAGGCATGACCTTCGAGGTGTACGACGATCCCTCATCCATTCGAGTCAATCCCCGCACCGGGCAGCTCCCTCGGGGCAAGGCCAGCATGGAAGTCATCGAAGTCCAGGACATTTCCGCAACCTGCAAGATCACGCGATCCGTTCCCGGCCGCCCAGTCGTACGGGGTGATGTGATCGTCAACGCCGTGTACGATCCCGACTATGTCTTCAAGTTCCTGGTCCATGGCAAGTTCGACGTGGACAAGGACGGCCGCCCCACCGAAAACGAAGCTGAATACCTTCGCACGCTGGTCACCGACTGGGGTGGCGAAGTCGTCATCAGCGACGAGTTGCCGGGTGACCTGGATTTCCTGATTCTGGGCGTCGAGCCCCCCAAGCCCATCGATCCGCCCATCAACGCTCCCGACCATGTCTTTGACGACTGGCTGCGGAAGAACCTGGCCCATGAGAAATACAACCAGCTGAAACGCCAGGCCCAGGACGCTCAGATCCCCAGCCTCAGTGCCAATCGCTTCCTTATCCTAATCGGGCATACCGAGCGTTGAGTGATTCATATCTGTACGATCAATCGGTCGGCCCTCTTGGGGCCGACCGATTTCTATTTAGTCTTGTTCACGTCTCACTCAAACGCCAAGGCGATCTTTCCCCGAAACCCTTTCATTGAATCGTGATCTCCCATGGCTCGGAAGCCCAAGCCAATCCAGCATTTTCTCGAATACTCCGCCTTGCGCGCCGTGTCGGGATTCATGCAGTGTTTCCGGGTCGAGCAGAACCTGAGAACCGCGGAGGGGGTCGGGTCGTTGTTCTATCGCTCCAACGCAAATCGAAGGCGACGAGCGTGCCAGAATATCCACGAGAGTTTTCCGAACCTGTCGTCCGGGGAAGCCGAGGCCATCGCCGAACGATCGTTGCAGCACATGTTTCAGCTGTTCCTCGTGGATTCAATGGTTATGCCCCGCTTGATCACCCCTGATTCATGGAGCCGGTACATTTCCATCGGAGACCTCGGGCCGGTGCTCGATCGAATGATTCAGGGGAAGCCGACGATCATGATCACCGGGCATTGCGGCAACTGGGAACTGCTTGGCTACTACCTCGCCCTGATGGGATTTCCGATTGCCGCATTGGCGCGTCCCCTTGACAATCCCTATCTCAACACATGGTTGATGGGTATCCGCGAAGCCCGAGGCATGAAGATCATCACCAAATGGGGCGCGACCACTGAGTTGATCAGTCTGCTCAAGAATGGCGGCCAAGTGGGGTTCATCGCCGATCAGAACGCCGGCGATCAGGGCCTGTTCGTCCCCTTCTTCGGACGCCTCGCGTCGAGCTACAAGTCGATCGGCCTGTTGGCGATGCGCTACGACATTCCCATCGTCGCGGGGCATGCCCGCCGGGTGGGTGGCCAGTTTCGCTATCACCTGTCCTGTACGGACTTCATCAGACCCGACGACTGGACGGATCAGCCCGATCCGTTGTACTACATCACGGCTCGAGTCAATCGGGCCATGGAAACCATGATCGAATCGGCCCCAGAGCAGTACCTCTGGCTGCATCGACGCTGGAAAAGCCGCCCCAAGCACGAGCGCGAGGGTCAGCCCATGCCCAAGCGACTGGTCCGGAAGATCGAAGCCTTGCCCTGGCTCTCAACGGAACAAGTCAGGCACATCGTCGATCATTCCAACACCTTGGCCAAAAACAAGGTCAACTGAATCCCAAGGCCGCCCTATCATCATTCGATACTCCCCGAACGGAATTCCGACAGGATCATTCATGAGCGAACGACGACTTAAAGGCAAGATCATCCTCATCGTCGATGACGACGAGGACATTCAGAGCAGCATCGAACTGGCCATCCGAGCCGAAGGGGCGGAAACCGTCACGGCCAACGATGGCAACGAAGCCCTCGCGCTCTGGCACAGCGCCGATCCCGATGCGATCGTCCTGGATGTCATGCTGCCCAAGCGATCTGGATTCCTGGGGCTGGAGAAGCTGCATGAGGCGGATGAACCTCCCCCGGTGGTCATGGTGACCGCCAATCAGGGCAAGAGGCATATGGAGTATGCCGAATCATTGGGCGTCAAGGCGTACCTCTACAAGCCGGTGGCCTTGCAGAAACTCGTGGATATCGTGGTTAAAATCTGTCACGATGAAGTTGAATCCTCCAATTCAGACGAGGACTCCGCAGATAAGGAATGATCCGCTAGGATCACCTGGATACTCCTTGAACCGTTCATCCGATACCCCCTGTGTCTCGAATTCAACTCAACAGATGTCTCAGCAATTCGTCATTCTGTCGCGCGAACCCGCCACCGATAAAGGCATGGTCCCCATTGGTACGCGCTGTGAAATCCTGAAATTATTGTCGCAATTCAACACCGCCCCTGAATTCGATGGCGATGAAGTGCTTTATGGCCCCGGGATACGGATCGAACTTCCCCCCGGTCAAGACCAGATCTCCCAGATGCTGATGTACATCACCGAGGAGGAGATCGCTTGGTTGGTGGTCATGCGGCTGGCCCGGGAATTGAAATGGAAGATTCTGGATCCAAGCACAGGCCGCGAACTGAGCCCTTGAGCCAATGACCATGACGGTGCCACGACGCCTGCTTCGCAAGATCGTCTCGGGAGGGCAATCAGGGGTCGATCGGGCCGCCCTCGATGCGTCCCTGGAGTGCGGCATACCCATCGGGGGATGGTGCCCCCGAGGACGAAAGGCCGAGGACGGCGACATCGATTCCAAGTATCCCCTGTGCGAAACCAAGACCACCGGCTACTCGGACCGCACTGAATTCAATGTGCGTGATTCTGATGGCACGCTGATCATCACCTCGGGACCGTTGAAGGGCGGCACGTCGCTCACGGCAAGCCTCGCTCGGCAGTACGAAAAACCCTGTTTGGTGATTGATCCGGACGAGTCGGCCTCCATCGAGACGATTCATGCGTGGCTGATCGCGAACAAGATCCAGACGCTCAACATCGCCGGGCCTCGTGAAAGCGGGTGCCCCGGAATCTACGAGAAAACGTACACCTTCGTGCGAGCCCTCTTGTCCCATTCGAACGACGATGACGCTTCGCCATAGAATGATCCGATCGGAGATGTCCTTTGCCTCAGGAAACCAAATCCCGCTTCGACCATGAAAGTCCCGACGAGTTCGGACCGGGCTCGCGCATCGAGGCGGACGATCCAAACCTACCACAAGCCATCGAAGCGGCCACTGCATTTCGTGGTGATGTGACGATCACGTGCCGCGGTGATGGTCGCGAGATTGCAGGCTATCTGTTTGATCATCGAGCGCACGACGATCCGAAACTGGCCTGCGTTCGATTGATGGAAAAGAAAAACGGGACGCGTCTCGTCATCGCTTACGCAGACATCGCGGTGCTGGAATTCACGGGTCGAGATACCGCGGCGGGAAAATCATTCGAAACCTGGATGAAGAAGTATGTCCAGAAAAAGTTCTCGGGCGAGGAAGCGAACCTGGAATCCGAATCGCTTGAGGAGGATTGATCCTCGAGCGATTTCACCCAAGCGCTTGCACCGCATCCAGGACTTCTGTCGCGTGATCGGGAACCTTGACCTTGTCCCAGCGGCGGGCCACATTTCCCTTGGAATCAATGAGATACGTCGTGCGCACCACGCCCATGTACTTTTTCCCGTACATAGTTTTCTCCTGCCAGACTCCATATTTCGTGCACACTCTGGGGATACCATCCTGATCCTTGGGATCGGCCAGGAGCGTGAAGTTCAGTTCATGCTTGGCCACGAACTTCGCATGGGACTTGCTGGAATCAGGGCTGATGCCGATCACGATGGCCTTGCCTTGTTCAAACCGAGGCAAAAGATCACGAAATTGACAGGCTTCCTTCGTACATCCCGACGTGTCATCCTTGGGATAGAAATACAGCACGACGGGTCGGCCAAGCAAGTCCTTCAAGGAATGCATCGCGCCGTGCTGGTCGGCCAACGTGATGGCCGGAGCTTTTTTCCCTTCATCAATCATGCGAGTGTGCGCTCCAAGAAAAATAACGAGTTTCTTATCGATCGAAAGGTCGTGCCAGTGGCCTCCAGACGCCTCCCAGATGCACATCGTCGCTGATGAAACACAACGATTCGGGATCATCAGGCGATTCGGCGATCGCCATGATCCTGAATCCTTCGACGATCCAGACTGGCTTCAACGGATTGACGCTCAGGACGGGTCGATGTCGTTGGGGATCAAAATCACCCAGTCGATAGATGATGGACCGGAAAGGCCCTCGTGAACCGGGCTGAATGGTCGCCACCCCCCACAAGCGGTTCTGTGCGTCGATCGCTAAATCCGCACAAGGGATCAACTGATCGGCATCACCCGACCAGGGAGCGCGAAACTCAAGATCACCAACGATCCGAAAAACAATATGTTCATCATCGATAAGCAGAGGACCCCAGGACAACCGGGCGCGACGGGATTTCGACCCTCGCTCACCGATGATCAGGACGAGTTGATCATGGGCGGTCCGCCCGACAACAATGCTGTCGATACGGCCATAGAGTCTTGGGAGACTGAGCGTCTGGATGATGTTCGCTCGTGGACGATCCTGTTCGTCGCGCTCAAGACGAAAGTGAAAGACGCGTCCGTAGCGATCGTTTTCGTAACCGCTCTCGGCCGCGAGAAATTCATCAGGGCGACCCGGCACGGCGCAGACGGATCTCAAGTCATGGGCCGGACCACCCCACGCATCCCAATTCGCTGTGACCTCGAGATAGGCTGGCAAGTCTCTCTTCTGGATATCGACCAGCCCGATCCGGGGCCCTTCGGCTCCTCCCATGGTGTCATTCACCACCAGACAATGCCGATCGTCGATTCTTGTCATGCCGCTGGCCTTGAGCGACATGCCAAAGGGCGACTCCCCACTCGATCGTGACAATGTGGAGCATCCCCCCAACAGACAGCTCACGCTCATGATCACACACAGAATCCTGACACGATGCATGAAAGATCCTTTCCTCTCAAACCGAAACGACGTTGAGAGAGCCGATCACGTCCCTGCGCTCCCGACTCAGGCAAGTCAATCTCTGCTGAAGAAACCAGTGTCCCGAGCCTTGCGTCATTGGGCAAGTGCCAATCAGCCAGAAGATCCCCGAAACGACACCGCCCCGACGAAGCGGGGCGGTGGTCTTTGGAAGTACGGATGAGAAGGAAATCGGGACGATCGTGTCGATCAGTCCATGTCAATCAAGGTCTTGTATCGTTCGTCTGCGGTCCGGAGGAAAAGGAAGGCGTCCTCGGAGATCTGATCTTCAAGAGCCTGGACATGGTTTTTCAAGCGAACGATGTAGTCACCTCGAGCCTTGAGCGAGAAGGCGACCTGTTGCAGGACCTGGGTGTAGAGCTCTTCCTTCAATTCGCCAGCCTCGGGGCTGTCAAATTGCCCTTCTGTGTGAAGATGATGGAGCTTGTGTACAAGTCCATTGAGTTGGGCTTCGATTCGCAATTCATCGATCTTGATCTGATACAACTGAGGATCGCGTCGCCTCAACTCAACCAGGGCCACGAGTCGCCGACCACTGCGACGGACGAACCGTTCGAAATCTTCAGGAGTCTTCTCGCAGGCACTTCGCATTCGTGCCGCCCATTCCGGGTTGATCTGCTCGGCGACCAACATACATTCATCGATGAACTGCGTTGAAGCATCGCTCTGAGGCGCTACCTCGGAAAGACGCTTGGTCTGCCCGGCGTGACGAAGGGGAGCGTGACTCGATGGTGACTGACTCAATCGCGACAAGTTCGATGCGGACTGGGCCATCGCCAGCAGGCCGGCGATCTCACTTTCCGAGGTCTGCACGATCGTCTCAGTCTTGGATTGGCCAAAGTCATCGGCTCGTACGCGACCTGAATCACTTTGCATCAGGCTCAGGCTCAACACTGCCATCATCCCGATAAACACGGCGTCTTTCAGCTTCATCAGAGTCCCCCCTCTTCATTCAGTTCGGATAGCACATTGATGAAATCGTCCATGATATCGCTCAAGGTGATGTCACGGGTCAAGGCGAGATAGGACATGTCGTTGCCCGGATCGGTCGATGCCAATTCAAGCAGCAATTGCTCGGTATCGACGGACAAGACATATGTATTGGTCAGATCCTGGATTGGATTCGAAGGTGGAATCAATCGGGGAGTTTCGGGGGTGACCAGGAGAGCGTGCTCGTTGCTGATGGGCGTCGAGGATTGATTCATCAGATTCCAGGACACACCCACGACCAGGAACAACGAGGCGGCCATGGCCACACGACCCCACCACTGTCGCCTCACTCGGACGAGCCGCATCGGACTCTCGCCGCCAGTGGGCGAGAGTTGCAGTCGAGGCGGCGCCAGATGCCCGGCGGACGCTTCATACACCCGATCAGCCAGTCCGGGTGGAATCGGCATGCTGCGCAACTCGTGCGTCAGCCGGGCATCCAATCGCCTGAGGTCAGGTTCAAGGAGGTCTGGTGGCAATTCCGGTAGATTGGGAAAACCAGAGGGATTCGGATTGTTTCCAGCTTTCTTGTTCATGGTCATCTGCCTCCTGTCCAACGCCTGATCAGGCGATTCCTTGCCGAGATTCTTCATCTGTCCCCGAATTTGGTGATTCTCCGGTCGTGCTTTCAATCAGGTCCTTGAGCTTCTTTAATGCGCGATGCTGCCGCGCCAGGACGGTTCCCAGGGGTTGCTCGAGGATGTCGGCGATCTGCTTGAAACTCAGACCCCCGAAATGCCTGAGATGAATGATCTGCTGATCGGCATCCGATAACTGGGTGATGGCCTCACGGAGGGCAACCACCTCAGGTTCGTCCGACCCGGCTCGCTTGACCTCATCGTTGGCCGCCCCGGCCATGCCCACCAGTTTGTCGTCCTCCACCGGGGTGGCGTGACGTTTACGCCTTCGCATCTCATCCCGCAGGCGATTGACCGCAATGCGAAACAACCAAGGCTCGAAACGCCCTGATTCTGTGTAATTGCCGATTTTCGCGGCCATTGTGCAGAAGGCGGATTGCGTGATTTCCTCAGCGAGATCCGCATTGCCGCATTGAGCTCGAATAAGCCCGAAAACGCGATTGGAATATCGATCGACGATCTCACGCCAAGCCTCCTCGTCACCATTGGCGGCGAGTTGGAGGATTGCTTCAAGTGTCTCGTTTTCTGACGATGGTGACATTCGAGTCGGGAATTCCTCGCGAATGATTCAGTGAAGGTAGCACGCGACGCCAAGGACAGCCATGACTACGCTTTTTCATCCCTTCACGTTGAATCTGGGATATCTCTCAGTATCAAGTCCCGATCGGCATTCCCCCGGGGTCTGACTACAATCTCTGCCCGATGGTCCAAACAGTACTCAATTCCATCAACGCCTTACCCGTCTGGCTCCAATGCCTGGGCGGATTCACCATAGGCATCACATTGCTGGTTGTCGGTGCCAATTGGCTGGTTCATGGCGCCGTCACCATCGCCCGTCGCCTGGGGATGCCGGTGTTGCTGGTGGGTTTGACCATCGTCGCCGCGGGGACCAGCAGCCCAGAACTGGCGTTCAACCTTTCCGCGGCTTGGGACGGGCATGGCGACCTGTGCTTCGGGAACGTCATCGGCTCCAACATCGCCAACATCGGACTCGTGTTGGGCCTTTGCGCCGTGGTGGGCACCCTCAGCGTCCACAGCACCATCGTCAAACGCGAATTGCCCTGGCTGGTGGGCATCACCTGCATCATGGTCGGCTTGGCCCTCCTCCCCACCGCGAACCTGCTTCGAGGCAAAGGTGAATTCGGATTCGGAATCATCGATGGCGTCATCTTCCTCATTTTCTTCGGTTTCATCCTCCGGTTCTGGTATCAGCAAGCCCGAAAGGACGCCAAGGATCCGCTCGTGAAAGAGGTGACGGAATCAACGGAAGCCGAGGTCTTGCCCTCGTTGATGTTGGCCATCTTGTATTTCCTGTTGGGGCTCAGTGCGCTGCTGGTGGGAGGGCATGTCACCAAGGAAGCCGCCATCGGGACTGGTGAACTCTTTGGCCTTTCCAACACCCTCATCGGCCTGTCGGTCGTCGCGGTGGCCACGAGTCTGCCTGAACTGGTGACCTCGATTGTGGCCGTTCGCAAGGGACACGCCGACCTCGCGATCGGCAATGTCATCGGCTCGAACATATTCAACATCCTGCTCGTGCTGGGGATCACCTCGCTGATCGCGCCAGTTCCTCTTCAGCCCCATTGGGGCATCTATGACCTTTTCGCCATGCTGCTGCTTACGCTCGTCTTGTTTCCGATCGCCTTATCGAACCAGAACAAGATCACCCGCATCGAGGGGATCATGCTCTTCCTGACCTATCTGGCCTATCTCGCCTTCAGCTTCCTGCGCGAATACCGAGCCGACCTGTTCGACTGGTTTTAGGCCGTTCGCACCGATTGCCGAGTATCGATTCCCCATCAACTAGATTGGAATGTCGGCGTCGAAATCGTCGCGACTCGGGCCGCCCCCGTCACGATAATTCTCCACCGGTCCCGATGATGGTCCGGGCGTAAAGCTGCTCCCGGTCGATCCGCCTTGCCCCGTCGACTTGTTTTCGTAATACGCCCCCCCGGAGGGTCGCGACATCGAGTGGTCGCGGAACTGCGTCGACTTGCTGTTCCAGGTGAGCTTGATCGTGCCGGTCGGACCATTGCGCTGCTTGGCGATGATCAGCTCGGCCAACCCGACCTTTTCAGGATTTTCCTCCGCCCAGCTCGGATCGCCCATATGGAAGTATTCTTCGCGATGAAGCATCATCACGACGTCCGCGTCCTGTTCGATCGAGCCCGACTCGCGCAGATCGCTCATGCGAGGCCGATGGCCTTCACGTTGTTCCGCCGCTCGATTGAGCTGGCTGAGGCACACCACTGGCAAATCCAGTTCGCGCGCCATGGCCTTGATGCCGCGGCTGATCTCGCTGACTTCCATCTGCCTCGACTCGACGCGTCCGCCCGAGGACATGAGCTGCATGTAATCGATGAAAATCGCCTTGACCTGATGTTTCTGCACCATCCGACGGGCTTTGGCCCTCATTTGCAGCATAGACAGGCTCGGAGTGTCGTCGATGAACAGCGGTGCATCGAGCAGTTGATCGCAAGCCGTGTGAAGTGCTGCGAACTCTACATTATTTAGCATATTGCGCCGAAGCCGTTGTGAATCTACACCAGAACGTGAAGTCAATAATCTTTGGACAAGTTGCTGTTTACCCATTTCCAGACTGAAGATTCCGACGCCTATTTTTCCAT
>JAPULD010000032.1 GCA_027295365.1 Planctomycetota bacterium | reverse complement strand
TCGGAGCCGGACTCGGGAACTCGATCTCTGGCTCAAGCTGGTGAAAGAGAACACGAATGCGATCACGAGACTTGAGCAGACTCAGCGCGAACTCATCTCGACATTGCAGCGATGGCGACGAAGACGCCGATCAGAAACAACGTGAAAGATGCACGGTGGGGGGGATCCCCTTATGCTGAGATGACCTTGACCACGCTACGAACCATTTCGATCATCGTCTCGTGCTGGCTGGGGCTCGCCGCGCTCCTCCTGGGGCTCTCGGCATGCGATGAAAAAACCAAGGTTTACGAGTTCCCCCTCGAAAGCGAGCTGTCATGGCCTTACTGGCCCGTGACGATGCGGGTCCATGTGCTGACTCGTTTTGTGGAAGACGCCGAAAATGATCGGTATTGGCTGGAGGCGCGAATCGAGTTTCGCGATCAGGACGACGATATCACAAAGTGCTATGGCCAGATCAACCTGAAACTGTTTGTCTTGCTCCCTTCGGGTGAATCAAGCGAAGCCGTCGGCTCGTGGGATGTCAATCTTCTGGACCCGGATGAGAATCGCATTCACTTCGACGTGGTGACGAGCACGTATCTCTTCAAGCTTGATGTCACCGAGACGCATCTGGCCAAGAATATGGAACTCAATGCAGTCTTCACGGCGGCGGGCCACTTCCAGTTCGAATCTTCAATGGATGTGCAGCCCAAACTCAATCGAGGGGTTGATCAGGGGTCTTGATCAGGGGGGCTTATTCCGGGGGTGATCCGGGGGTGATTGAATCAGTCCGAATTGGACTCGTCCGCCGATTCGGATTCATCCTCGTCTGATTCCTCGTCAGAATCCGAGGCATCTTCGACATCCGGGGGGTCGAGTATTTCGATTCTGGTGTATTGATCCAGGTTGAGCGTGGTCAATTCGCCATCATCGAGCCGCAATTCGAGTCGATCGAGCCAGAGTTTGTCATCCTTGGCGTGTGCGAACCAGGAACCGGTCTTGGCCTGCTGATACCGGGTGATGACGCCTTCGACGGACTGGGACCAGGCCCCTTCCTGGCGGGGGACCTGCTGGATGATTTTGACCCGTCGACCGGGCTGATACAACGATGTTTCCAGAGCCATGGGCGAATAAGACTCGAAGAATCAGGAAAAGTCAACGTGAACCGGGCCTCGTACCCCTGTAACGGATGGCCCTGACGCCGGTATTCTTTACAGACTCTTTATTGACCCTGAAGGAGATCACCTCGTGAGCATCCGAATCCGACCTCTCAATATCGTCGTGAGTCTTCTTTGGATCAGCGTCGTCGTCGCCTCGGTCTCGGCGCGGCAGGCGGTGACGGTGGAGAATTCCTCCTCGCACCAGGCAATCTCAACCGTCGCCTTTGAGGGGGTCGAACTCGAGTCGATCTACCTCACCATGAGCGATGGGGTGAAGCTGGCGGCAGACATCTTCCGCCCCAGCAACGATGGCGTCCCCAATATCGAGGCGTTGCCGCTCGTCTGGACGCATCACCGTTATGTCAGGGCTCGCAAATCAGGCACTCGTCGATTCGACACCATGGCCAATCCCGAGATGCGGGAGTTAGTCAGGCGGGGTTACATCGTCGCGGCGGTCGATGTCAGAGGCGGCGGCGCCTCGTTCGGGCATTACGAAGGCCCCTTCACGCCTCGCGAAACCCAGGATGCGAAGGAGATTATCGAGTGGTTCGCTTCTCAGGACTGGTGTGACGGGAACATCGGGATGTACGGCGGGTCGTATCTCGGGGCGACACAATACATGGCGGCGGCCATGAAGACGCCCTACCTCAAGGCGATCATCCCCTCGGTCGCGCCGGCCGACCTGTACGCCTTCAGTTGGGCGGGCGGCATCTATCGCGACGCCTTTCTTCGTGAGTGGACCAACCTGACCATCATGCTGGACAATCAGGTTCCAGTGGCCCCGGTTGATGCCGATCCCGATGGTGAGATGCTGGTGGCGGCCCGGAGCGTGCGATCGAATCATCGAAACACCGACGAGCAGTTCAAGGCGGCGCCCCGGCGCGACTCGATCGACGCAGAGCTCAACGTCAGGCTCTACGAGGTCATCAGCCCCATCAATTACCTCGATCAGATCGAGTCGTCGGGGGTGGCCATCTATCACCTGGCGGGTTGGATGGACACCTTCGTTCGGGATCAGTTGTTGCTGTTCGCGAATCTCGACAATCCTCAGCGGATCGCGATCGGCCCTTGGTTTCACCAGCAACGTCATGAGTTCGACAATTTTGGCGAGCACATTCGCTGGTACGATAGGTATCTCAAGGGCATCGACAATGGCATCGATCAGGAGCCTCCCGTTCAGTATTACGTGATGGGGGCTTCCAAAGGACAACGTTGGCGCACTGCTCAGGCCTGGCCTCTGCCCCAACGACGAAGGACGACGTTCTATCTCCATGCCAGGGCGATTGATCGCCACGATGGCTTGCTTTCACGCAAGAGTCCCAACTCGAATCCGGGAAGGATCGAGTATGACGTTGATTATTCGACCACGACCGGACTCTCGAATCGCTGGCGCAACGCCCATGGTGGCCCGGGCGACTATTCCGACATGAACCCCAACGACGAAAAGGGACTTTCCTTCACCAGTGCGCCGCTGGCGGGAGATATCGAGATCACGGGGCACCCCAAAGTGAGTCTCTGGATCGAATCGACTGCGGATGATGGCGATTTCTTCGTCTACCTCGAGGAGGTCGATGCGGAAGGTGTCTCGAACTACATCACCGAAGGGTCATTGCGTGCTTCACATCGCAAGACCACCACGCCTGACTTTGAATATTTCGATTTGCCTTACCACCGCAGTTTCTCCATTGATCTGGAGCCTTTGGAGGGGAAACCCGTCCTGCTTGAATTCGACCTGCATCCCACGTCGAACCTGTTCGACGAAGGACATCGGATCCGCGTGACCATCACATGTGCCGATCGCGACAATCAGGATACGCCCGAATTGGATCCCGTCCCCACGATCACGCTGCACTGTCACCCCGATCGCGCGTCGTCGATCGTCTTGCCGATCATTCCCATCGGCAAGAATTAGCGATGCTGATCGCTGGCGAATGGATCATGCCATAAGGCTGGGGGTCTTCAATTCCACCGGCCCGAGGCTGACGATGGTGAATTCGCCAAACTCGCGCCGGGCCAGATACGCGTTGAGTTGATCAAGCGTGATGGCATCGACCTGGGTCGCAATCTCCTCGAGGCTTCTCGCACGACCCAGCCTGAAGAAATCATGAACGATGGCCGAGGCTCGAGCGGGAACCGATTCGCCCTGCATGATGAGCTGGCTCTTGAGCCCGGTGACCACCCGATTGAATTCATCGGCCTCGACGCCTTCGCACAGGCGTTGAATCTCGCCCAGGCTGACGTCGAGCGTCTCCTGTGCCCTTTCGGGCGTGGTGCCGGCATACAAACTCACGATGCCCCAGTCGCGTCCTCCGCCATAGGAGGCCCCGACGCTGTAGCACAAGGATCGCTTCTGCCTGACTTCAGTGAACAGGCGGCCACTGGAAGAGCCGCTCAGCACGCCGATAGCAAGTCGCTCGAGCATGGCTTCCTCGTCCGACTCTGACGGCGCATCAAAAGCAACGCCAATGTGTACCTGGGCGGTGGCTTGCTCAATGGTCTGGGTGCCTCGTTGTGCGGGTTCGGATTTGGCAGGCTCATCGGCGTGCCCTTCCCATGATTCGATCAGGGATTCGAGTTGCTTGATGAACTGATCCGGATCGATGTTGCCCGCAACCCCCAGAATGCTGCCCTGGGGACAGGCATACCGTTGCCAATGTGCTTGGAGGGTTTGAATGTCGGCCTGCTCGAGGACATCCGCGTGTCCATAACCGTCGCGATTGAAGGGAGACGCCACGTGACGATCCCGAAGACGCAACATGACCTGCTGTTGCGGCTCATCCTCCAACGACTCAAGGGATTGCAGACTCAATCGACGCGTGGGTTCAAGTTCGGATTCCGGAAGCGTCGGCTCCAGCGCCATCGGGACGATGAGGTCCAGGGCCTGGGGCCAACGATCGGCGAGAAACGTCGCATCGACTCGCAGATGATGTGTCTGCAAGAGACTCGATCGACGCACGCCCAGTCGATCAAACGCATCGCTGTGTTCACGACTGGACAGGGAACCGGCGCCGCGAAAGATCAACTCGCTGAGCAACGTCGAAAGCCCGATGCGCTCGGGCGGATCGTAGGCTGAACCCACCGGGAGCAACCAGCGAACGCCAACGGACGCCACACTGTCGTTGGGTTCGAAGAGAACATGAAGGCCATTCTTCAGTTGTGTGCTCACGATCGTGTTCATGCGTCCTCGCTTCCGGAAATTCGCTTCATTGGGCACCCGATAATCTAGTCGATTCGAGATCATTGTGCCCATGCCACCCGATGCGATCAAAAGGAGAAGCAGGCGCATCCGGGCCAAACCGCACAGACTGAACTGATTCTCCCATCCTTGGGACGAGTTCCTTGTTTCGAGTGCCAAAATATCTGTTGTTAAGAGAGACGCGCCCTCAGATTGAGATGCCGTCAGGAGTCGTAGCATGCGTTGGGCCATCGACAGTTTGGTTGCACTGATGATCGCAGGCGTGATCGCCGGCATCGTCTTGCATGTCCGCCAGGACGAGCAGCTCCAGATCGACACTGAAGTCGTCCGGGGCGATGTCCAACGCTTTCGACAGCAGATCACACTTCAATCGGCGCTGGGTGTCGTTGAAATGTCGGATCAGGGATATCCGGCGGTGATCGATCCCGAATGGTTCAAGTCGGATCAAGGCAATCTGCCACAGAATCCGTTGCTCGACGATCAGCATCCCTGGTTGGAGATCGCCGGTCCGAACCAGTCGGATCTTGTGCATCCGGTAAATCGAGCCGTGAGCGACCGGCGTACGGCCAAATTCTGGTACAACCCCTACACGGGGGCCGTCCGAGCCCGTGTTCCGGGTGGAATCTCCGATGTCGAGACCATTTTGCAGTACAACTACGTCAACAACTGCACTCTTGAGAGTCTCTTCGTCAGCGGATCGGTGTTCGACAATCCGAACGATCACTGATCGCTAATCGTGGGTCTCGTCGTGTGACGCGTCGGCTTCCACGTAATCCTGAATGGAATAAAGACCCGGTTTCCGCCTCGTCAACCAGGCGGCCAGGTCGAGTGCGCCGAGCGCAAACAGGTCTCGATTCGTCACTCGGTGAGAAAAAAATAAAATTTCTCCGGGGGATGAAAAGGTCACTTCGTGCTCCCCGATGATGTCTCCGGCGCGGATCGAATGCACGCGATCGGAAGGAAGGGGAACCCCCGTGGCGCGCTCAATTGATTGTGCAAGTTGTCGCGCCGTACCCGAAGGTGCATCTCGTTTGTGGATATGGTGTCGCTCGACGATGTCGATGTCGAACCGACTTGCGACCTGGCGCGCAATTGCCTCCACAACTTGATTGAGAATCGCCGCGCCGATTGAGGTGTTTGGCGCGATCATGACGGGGTGCGATCGCGCCAAATCGACTGTGTCATCGAGGATTCCGCGCGACAGGCTCGTCGTTCCGACCACGAGTGCGCACGCAGCCTCACGTGCGAGACGCAATGCGTGTTTCGTTCCGTCTTCGTTCGTGAAGTCGATGACGACGTCGAATGAACAGTTCGCCTCGACGTCGTTTGACTCGGTGTTTTCACCGGTTCGAGCGCCAAATTCCGCAATGAGTTTGAAACGTAAATCGTTGTCAGCAAAGGCGCGTAAACGTTTGCTCATGCGCCCTTGCGTCCCCGTGATGACGACTCGAATTGGTGTGTCAGATGGCTCGTTCATAACCCATGCGATACAAAAATGTGTCAAGAAACTTTTGCAACACGTCCGATAGAGGTAAAAATTTTGCGGCGGGTGTTCCGCCACAGAACTTTTCGCGTTTGCTCCGACACGCTAGCGTACAAAAGGAGGTCATACCAATGGCCAAAAAGAAACGCGCCACGAAGAAGAAGGCCGCTCGCAAGAAGGTCGCCCGTAAGAAGGCACCAGCTCGCAAGAGAGCCACGAAGAAAAAGGCCACTCGTAAAAAGGTAGCCAAGAAGAAGACCAAGAAGAAGGCTACTCGCAAGAAGGCCACCAAGAAGAAGGCCACTCGCAAGAAGGCCACCAGGAAGAAGGCCGCGCGTCGCAAGAAGCGATGACCGAGCGGCGTTCCGGATTGGCCTTTTCTCCTCCCCGGGGAAGGCTCTCGTCCGGAATTCATATGTGATTTGCGAAACAGGGCCGGTTCGACCGGCCCTGTTTCATGGATTGATGAAGCTATGAGGCTGGTTTTCTTGTCCTGACGCATGGTTCAGTGTCTACAATGCACACCTGATTCCGCTATCTGAGCCTGATATCGAGGATTTTCGACCATGACCCATATCATTGCCGAGCCCTGCATCGGCACCAAGGACACCGCCTGTGTCGACGTCTGCCCCGTTGATTGCATTCATCCGACCAAGGACGAAGACAAGTTCGAAGCGTCGGAAATGCTCTATATCGATCCCGATACATGCATCGATTGCGGACTCTGTGTCGATGAATGTCCCGTTCAGGCGATCTTCCCCGAGGAGGATTTGCCCGAGGAATGGACGAAATACCTCCAAGTCAACACCGAGTGGTACGAGAATCAATAGCGTCGTCTCCCTGGGGCTGCACCACGTTCATCATGATCAAAAAAATGCCGCTCCTCTTGAGGAGCGGTTTTTACATGAATCAGTTGAATCTTCGCCTTTGATGAAGGATCAGTCGTCATCGCTGTCCGAGGATTCGGTCTTGAAAACTCCCGATGAGGCATCCGGACGCTCAGTCCAGTCCTCGACCTGCGTTCCGAGGATCAAATCGCTGGACATTGTCTTTCGATACCCGAGTTTTCGGATGATCTCCAGCACATCGGTCCAGGTGGGGAAGATCTTGTTGTTGACCCGCTTGAAGGTGTCGATCGCCATCACGAACATGAACTGCTCCTGAGTCATCTCGCCTTCTTCGGCGGCTCGAAGAAAGTCGGTCCGCCGCCGGCCCGGTCCACGTCGACGTTCCAGATTCGTCTGAGCTTCTTCCTCCAAGTTGCGACGATCGATTCCCGAACGACGATCAACAACGCTGTTTCGTCGGGATTCCCCTCGCTCCTGGCTCGTGTCATCCTGCTGCTCGGCCATGTTAATCTCCTGATCAGACAGAATACCTCGGGACAGCTACACTACCCATCTTCGGCGATCTTGGCACACAGCCTTATCGTATGCCTCCTTCATCGCCCTCCAATAGCTTTCCTTGTGCTCAGGAAAAAGACACGATAATTGATGAATCAGACCGCCAATTTCTCGGATGAACCAGCTTTCAGCCCCATGGCGGCCATTCTCGCGTGGCTTTGGCCCGGATTGGGTCATATCAGTCTGGGAGAGCGAAAACGAGGCTTCTTGATCATGGGAGGCGTTCTGGTCCTGGTTATCGGAGGGCTGCTCATCGGAGGTTTTGATGCCGTCGATCGCAAGGACGATCGACTCTGGTTCTACGCTCAGGCTCTATGCGGTCCCATTGCATTCGGGGCCGACTACATCAATCAGAACCATCTCAAGAGCAAACCCGAGCCTGATCAGCTCAAAACCCGGGGTCTGGGGAAGGTCAATGAGATCGGCACCCTTTATATTGCCCTGGGTGGCCTGATGAACCTCATCGTGATCCTCGACGCCTTGCAATTCATGCCCAAACGCGAATCAGAGCAACCAGAGGCGGCTCAGAGCGACGAGGAGGCCTCGTGAGCGTGATTCTGGGCTATATCCCGTTCCTGCATCCCCTCAGTGCGTTTCACGATCTGTGGTACCTGCTCATCGTGCCGCTGGCCTTTGGCATCTCGATGATCTACAAGGCCTTGCGACTGACGGATCTGAATCGATTCTGGAGGCAGGTGGGAATCATGACGCTTCAGATCATTCTGGGGATCATTGGCTTGGCCATCGCGCTGCTCATCCTGGTGCAAATGATCATCCCGGCTCTGCCTGGCGACTGATCCCGCTTTTCGAATCAGAATTGATTGCATGACGCGCAACTTCCGCGGGGCGGGGAAAATATCGAGATTTCTCATTCGGATGTTGGTGAAATTTCGCCCGGTGGGTCGAAGAAATTTACATGGCGTCGCACCGTAGCGGTAGTGTTCGCGCAGGTTTCCTGCCGGACCACGGTCGCGACCCTGACGTGGACAATTCAGGTTTCAAGGATGAAGCTCATGCCGACCGTTTTGGCCGGCCGCGCTTGTGATGGCGCGGTGCAGGAAGCAGGGATGCCGAATGGGCGATCGCGCGGAAAAGACTCCATCGAGGGTCTCTGGTGTGAATACCGGAGACAGAAATGCGAGGGAGTCAAGAGCCGTCTGATCACCCATTACATGCAAGGTCACGTGAGGCGAATCGCCGAGCGGATGCGGTCCAACCTGCCCGGGCAGGTGGACGTTGACGACCTGACCCAGCAGGGCTACATGGGGCTCGTGGATGCGATCGACCGTTTCGATGAAGATCGAGGCGTCAAATTCGAGACCTTTTCCTCCCGCCGTATCCACGGGGCGATGCAGGACTACCTCAGGGCGACTGATCCCGTGCCCAGGTTGTTGCGTTCACGATCCAAGAAACTGCTCGCCACCATCGAGTGGTATCGCAAGCAACATGGTCGGAATCCCGATGCCGAGGAACTTAGACAACATCTGGACATGCCCGAGCATGCCTTTAGGCGTCTGTTGACCGATGGTCCGCCCGCCGCGACGGTTTCATTCAATGGCGCTCAATCCGAATCCGGTCCCTCCGACGAGTCCGACGCCATGGATGGGTTCGAGGATCGTGCCGCCCTGACCCCGGTGGCGGGTCTGGAGAGGAAGGATCTTCGTCACTGGCTGACCAAGGGGTTCGATCGGCGCGACCGCCTGATCGTCATCCTGTACTACTACGAATCCATGACCATGAAAGAGATCGGGGTGACGCTGGGTTGTTCCGAGTCGCGCGTCTCCCAGAGGCTCGATTCCATCCTCAAGACCCTCAAGTCGCGTCTCAACGACGTTGACATGGAACGAGAGTTCTATCGGTAAGAAGGCAATCAGGCATCAAGGTGCCCAGGCAACGAGGCATCAGGGCAGGGCATGTGAATCGGAACGAGGACCCGAGTTCCATTTTCGTGCCTCGATGCCTTTTTCTTGAGATTTTGAACAGGTCGCATTCCGATCTCGGGTGCCACGGACAGCGCAGCAAAGCGAAGTCGTCCGTGTGTTGCATGATCGTACACTCAAGGCACGGACGACTACGTTCCGTTTCGTTCCACTTCACTGTCCATGGCACCCGATTCAAGAAATTCAGTCGATGAGGATCACCCGATCTCGAACGCATCGCCTTCGCGGAGTTCGCCCGACTCGATTATCTGGCAGCGCAGGCCGCCTCGATGTTGCATGGCCTTGACGAGCCCCTTGAGGCCGGTGAGTTTCTCCAGCGTACCGCAGGGCTCGCAGAGTTCGATTCCCTTGAGCACGACCGAGTCGCCCACCTTGAACGTCTTGCCCACGAGGGCATTCAGCGCCACGCCAACCGTGATGAGATTGCGACGGCACTCCTGGGGTCTCAGGAGCAGATCATATTCCACTTTGCAGGCGTGCATGGCTTCCGCGCTCGTCATCGTAACCTGGGCCATGGGCGCGACGGTGCCGCCTTGTTCGCGAGCCCGATCACCGTACATGTCACCCTCGAGCCCATATCCGGCTTCGCAGTTGATCGAGGTGTGCCGCGTCATGGTGACGCCCGCCTTGGGTTTGGTGTAGATGCCGACGATCATGAGGGGACTCCTGGGAGGCCGGGGGCCGGGGATGTGGGATGGGCAATGGTAGCCACGAAGAATGTGCCGGTGATGGCCAGAAGTGAAGCTGATTCTTCTCCTGGCTTCTGGCATTCGTAGGGTCCGCTGTGCGGACCTCGTGAAATGCACAACCCGGTCCGCACAGCGGACCCTACTCATTGCACATCCCGTTTGGCATTACACCGACTCGATCACTCTTGCTTTTCTGTGCTCAATTCTTCACCCATCAACTCATACCCAAGCTCCTTGCCCTTCTCGATGGCGGGAAGGCCCTCTGCCAACCACCTCGGAGCCGGAGCATCCAGCAGGTAGTGATCGAAGTACTGTTGCATTCGCTTGGCCCAGTCCTTCTTGTTGGGCCAGGTGATGGGCCAGTGAGGCTGATCGTTGTAATTGATCAACCACGAGGGCTTGCCCAGCCTACGCATGGCGACGAACAACTCGATGCCCTGGTACCAGGGGACGTGCCCATCGTGGTCGTTGTGCATGATCAACAGGGGCGTGTTGATGCGATCCGCCCAGAATATGGGTGAGTTCTCGATGTAACGTTGCTGAGCGTTCCACAGCGTGCCGTCAATGCGGCTCTGCGTCTTCTCGTACTGAAACATGCGGCTGAGGCCCGAATCCCAACGAATGCCGCCATACGCACTTGTCATGTTCGAGACGGGGGCTCCCGCTTCGGCGCAGGCGAACAAATCGGTCCGGGTCACCATGTAGGCGATCTGGTAGCCACCCCAGGAGTGACCCTGCACGCCGATCTTTTTGGCGTCGATGTAGCCGGTCTCGATCAGCTTCTGCACGCCCGGCATGATGGCGTTCATCGCACTTTGGCCCGGGTAACCATTGATGTAGGGGATGTCGGGGACGAAGACGACATATCCGCGGCTGGTGTAGAACGTCTTGTTGATGACCGAACGATGGGGTTCGGGGGCGTTATGGCGATGCAGGCCATTGCTGCTGCGTTCGTAGAAGTACGTCATCATGGGGTACTTCCGCGTCGGATCGAAGTCCTCGGGCTTGTAGACGATGCCCTGGAGCGTCTGGCCATCGCTGGATGTCCATTCGATCAGTTCCGCGCTGCCCCAGCGATATTGAGCCTGTTGAGGATTGGCATCGCTGAGCTGGGTCAGGTTTTTCAATTCGAAATCACACACCCAGAGGTTGGGGAAGTCCTTGTATGTTTCTCGAGTCAGCAGGAGCGTGTCGGACTCTTCGGCCTTTCGGGGGCGACCGAAACTTTCATCGCCCATGATCAGTCCAGTCGGGGGCTCCGTACCCCGGGGGACATCGCGCATGAACCCCGAGGCCTTGGTGACGAGATTGAATGCCCCGAGCAGCATGGGCGATTCGGAGTCGATGAAATCCTCTTCGGGTTCGAGATAGATGTAGCGCAGCCTCAGGTCGTTCTCGCGTCCATAGCCATCGGTGACGCAGGCGGGAGGATGAAAACCTTCTGGATTGGCGAGCCACACGTCGTAGGTGTCGTAGAGCAGGACACCTTGATCGTCCTCCAGCCAACCCGCCATCCCGGCTGGCCCGGGAATGGCTGGCGTGTCATGAAGAATGTTCTCGACGGGATGAGGCAGCAGTTCCGTGAGGTTGGCGATTTTTCGGGTCTTGGTGTTCATTGCGAACCAATGTCGAACGTGTCCATCCCACCACAGCACGTACTTGCCCTGGGGGGAGAGTTGCGTCACGAAGGTCTGCAGTTTCTCGACCACAAGTTCTCGGCTGCCGGTTCGCACGTCGATGAGGTGGATGTCCCGGTAGGAGGGCGTGTCCCAGGAGATCTGCATGCGGTAGGGCATGTTCGTCGAGGCCATGGCCACATCGCCATCGCCCTTGTTCGACACGCTGACGTTGGGCATGGAAACGTTTGCGAGTTGGACGATTGATGTGTCTGCGACGTGATAGACGGCCCGATACGTGCGATCCCGATCCTCCTCGAGTTCGACGAGTTGCTGGGTCATCAGACGATCGTCCTGCCAATGCCAGATGTCGAGGACGGGTTTCTCTTCGTCTTCTAGGGCTTCCTTCTCCTCATCGGTCTTATCGGGTTCGGGTCGGGGTGCCGTGCCAAAGAAGAGCCTGGCTCCGGTTTCGGAGAAGGACAACGAACCATTTTCGGAGACCCACCAGTCTTCGGGAATGCCTTGGTCGCCCATGGCCGCGATCGAGGCGGCTTCGTCCATGTCCTTCGTGTAGTGGTAGAGCCTGAATTCAGGTTGGTGATCTTCGTAGGTATCGCGATCGGAAAGGAACGCGAAGTTGACGCCCGGCTTGTCGATGGCGAGCTTCACATAATGGCCAAGACCCGACATGATCTGGGTGGCATGACCCGTCGCGGTGTCGACCACGAACACGCCATCGCCACTCGGGTCATCGTCCTTGTCCACGGAAGTCGTGAATGCCAGCGAAGCGCCATCCTCGGAAAAAGCGTACTCCAGGACGTTCTCGAATCGTTGCTCCGCGCCCGTGATGAGGTTCCGCAGGACGAGCGTCGTTCCCGGATCCTTCTTCTTCTCGTCCTCTTCCTCGGGCTCTTCCTTGACTTCCTCTTCGGGCATGGTTTCAGGTTCAGCTTCCGTCTCACCTTCGACTTCTTCTTCACCCTCTTCCGTTTCGGCTTCGGTTTCCGTGTCGTCTTCCTCGATCGGCTTCTCCAGCAAATACGCCAGCCAACCTCCCGCCTTCTCGGGCAGTCGATAGGACTTCACGCGATCGATGGTGACGATCTCACTCGAAGAAAGCGTGATGAACTCGAGCTTGGACTTGGGCAGGCGGTCGTCGATGTCCTTGACCTTGTCCTTCTTGAACTGCTTGGAGAGTTTCTTGATCTCGTCTTTGTCGGGGGTGACGAGGTACACCGCATGCTTTGAGTCAAATGTGAACTTGGCCGAGGCCCCGCGCTCGACGACGTACCGTGTTTCGTCATCGATGGGTCTGATCTTCAGCGTGCCATTCGCTTCGGGATCACCCGGCTGGAGTCGATATAGAATCCAGTCCCCGTCGTTGGATATTGCTGAGCCACCGATTGAATTCCACGAGTCGTAGACATCGTGATCAAGGGCGCGTTTGAAGATGGGATCTTGTGAGGACGCAAGACCAGAGCCGGTGACGAGTGTCAGCACCGCCAGCAGCATGTGAATTCGATGGGTATTCATGGAAATCAACCTTACTTTCTCACCAGATCGAAGCGCAATCGCGGCGCGCGATGCCTCTTGTATATCTGCAGTCGGCACAGGTCGCAATCGACATTTGCGGATGTGGGCTGAGATGTGAAGATAGCGAAAGCCATGACCCATAAGCACGGGCCTTGACTTCCATCACTGTCTCTTCGATCCGTCCATCGATATGAATCGCCCCTTGAATTCATGCATCAATGAAGCCAGTCAGTGGTCGGGTCAACGCGTTCGATTCAAGCCTGGGTCCAGGGAGGGGCGCATGAACAATCAAGGCAGAAAGTCCGGATCTTCAAGCAAGGTGAGCAAGTCATTGATATCGACGACGCCATCGTAATTGAGATCCGCCGGGCAATCCGCTTGGGCACACGACCCCCAGGACTCAAGCACGTTGGCCAGACGAAGCAGACCGAATGATCCTTCGTCTTGAGGCCACGGAATCTCCTCGCTCGATGAGGTCCGAGGCGCGATGTCGATGGATCGCGATTCGACCAACGGTTCAAGGTCAGGTTCGAGGTCATGATCCATTGCCAATTTTGGCGGCGCAGCTCCGGATTCGACGCACGTCGTCGTCGACGTGACGATCTGCACGATACCCGCGTTGAACCGTTCGTCACAGTTGAAATGAGGAGACCCGATGGCGAAATCTATCTGCTGGTCGCCATCGATATCACCCAGGGCGGCGAGGGCTGACCCGAACTTCTCTGATCGAAATTCGCCCATGTGGGTCTCAAGACGAGCGCCATTTTGACCTGAGTGGGCATACACGACGCCGACCGCCTTGAAGAAGAAGATCGGCTCTTTCGAGAATCCCGGGGCGCCGATCAGAACGTCGCTGCGTCCATCGCAGTTCAGATCGCCGGCATCGGCCACGGAACTGCCCAGCAATGCTTCCTCCATGGGGCCGTTCTTTGCCCAGAGTTGCGTGCCGTTCTTGCTGTCAAAGGCGTAAACCCGACCCGAGTTCTTCCCCTTGGAACTGTCAAATTTCGGTGCGCCGACCACGAAGAAAGGCTTGAGACCGGGGTCCGAGCGACCGACGCCGGCCAGGGCGCTGCCGAACTTGTCCCAGGCCCTCTTGCCGTTCAGCGTGTAGAGCAGCTTGTATTTTTTTGCGGAATAGACGTACACACGGCCCGAGTCCTTGCGCCCACCGGCGTCGCGGTTCGGGGCGCCCACGATGAAATCGTCGCGGTTGTCGTTGTTGATTCGGCCGACGCCGGCGACGGCCGATCCGAACTTGTCGTTCTTCTTTTCGCCGGTCAGGATCTTCAACTGGGAATTCTTGCCCGAGATGACGTACACGGCTCCCGCGTTGCTGGCCGGCTTGTCGTATTTCGGCGCGCCGACGAGAATGTCGTGACGACCGTCCTTGTTGACGTCGATGCCGCTGGCCAGGGCTTGACCGAAGGAGTCCCCCGCATTCTTTCCGAGACGCGAGAAGAGCTTGACGCCGGTCAGGCCATTGTAGACGTAGATCTTGCCGCGATTATTCTTGTTCTTGTCATGGAGCGGGGCGCCGACGATGAGTTCGTTGATGCCGTCGTTGTTGGTGTCGCCAGCCGCGAGGGCCGTGCCGAACTTGTCGCGCTTGGCCTCACCGGCCTTCTCCCAAAGCAGCAGACCCGTCGCCCCGTTGTACACATAGACCTTGCCCGAATCGGTGCCGTTCTCGTCATTGTTCGGCGCGCCGACGGCGAAATCGTCGAGACCATCTCCGGTGACATCGCCCAGCGAGATGATCGTTGCCCCCAACCGGTCGCCGGTCTGCTCGCCGCAGATATCACACGAGTCCGTGATGGTGTTGTCGCCTCCATCGGTATAGGGGCCTTCAAGCTGGACGTCATCGTTCTTGCAGAAGAGCGAGTTGCTGATGGTCGGGTTGCTGGAGATGTGGTTGTGCATGCCACCACCGGTTGAGGCCGTGTTCTCGCGGAACGAACACGCATCGATGGTGGGGGCGGAGCCGCCGTTGTACATGCCGCCCCCGAGCCCGGTCGCATCGTTGCCGAAAAACGCGCAATCCGACACTGTGGGATTGGCGTTCGCGTTGTACATGCCGGCCCCGTCCTGGGCGGAATTCTCCTTGAAGACGCAGCCCGTCACGTCTGAATGGCTGCCGGCGCTGTTCAGCATACCCCCGCCAAACCGGGTGGCGTCATTGCTGACGAAGGTGCACCCGGTGCAGGTCGTACCGATGTCTTCGGAGTACAGGCCGCCCCCGTCTCGGCCTGCCGTGTTCTCCAGAAACGAGCAGTCCGTCAGCATGGCCGGTGCATTTTCGTTGAACAGACTGCCCCCG
>JAPULD010000319.1 GCA_027295365.1 Planctomycetota bacterium | reverse complement strand
ACGGAACCGGCACGTGCGGCTCTTTCCTGCCGGAATACGAATTGACATCAAATCCACTTCTCGACTTTTCGGGTGTTCCCGGATGGATGATGTATGCCGGTCGAAGCCCGGCGATCGACCCCGGATGTGATCCGACCAATGAAGGTCCCGATGGCCCTCACGGAACCGGCACGTGTGACTCTTTCCAACCGGAGTACGAATTTACTCCGAATCCAATTCCCGGTTTTCAGGGTGTTCCCGATTGGATGATGTACGCCGGTCGAAGTCCGGCGATCGACCCCGGATGTGATCCGACGAATTTTGGTCCGAAAGGACCTTACGGAACCGGCACTTGCGGCTATTTTGTGCCAGATTTCGATACACCGACAAAAATGAATCCCGGCTTCAAACTCATCTCCAATTGGCGGTAGAAACGGGGCCAAGTTTGCTCTGTCGAACATCCTGAGCCTCTCCCACAACGTGGTTGAACTCACGAGGCCGGGCTATCCTTTTCCATGGACAACCCAGCACTCGATATCAACACCACGGATCATTCAGCCATCGAAGCCCTGATCGCCAGCGACGCCAGTCCGGTCGGGATCGATGCCAAGAAGACGCACATCCTCATCATCGCCAAGCTGGTGCGGATCGAGCAGCGATTGGAGCGATTGGAACAACGAGCGAACTCGGATTCCTCATGACTCGCTGAATTGCTCTGGGGTCGCTGAACGACATCGTTGCGCGATCGTGTGGTTCAACGTACCCACGTTGTTACTTGCCCATCGTTTTCGTGAACTGGGCCCATTCATCCTTGGTCATGGTCTCGATGCGGACGAGCTTCATCTTGCCATCCTTGAAGCCCGGTTCGTCGGGGAGGTCGATTTCGTAGTCCACGAGATGGCCCTTGGCCTTGTCGATCCAGAGATCACCGCCTCGATGCTCAAGGCCTTCGCCATCGACGTGGTACTTGATGCACATCGTTCCGCCGCGCTCTTCCTCGGCGACATACGTGACCTCGACATTGCCGATGAACGTGAAGGTGGGCTCGGGTTCGCGGACCAGATCGACGCGGCCCACCACCACGGAACTCCGGGGATCGATCAGGTGGGGCAACGTGTGCACGAGGCTGGCGTAGTCGAAATCGTAACTGTGCCAGGGGTAATGATCGATGGCGGTGGTCATCTTCTGATCTCCGATCTCGATCTGCACACGCCGGTTCTCGAAGTCTTCTGTCATCACCACCCGGGGAGATCGCACCCCTTGCTCATCGATCGAATAGGTCTCGAAGCGTCCCACGGAAAACGTCTCCCAATCCATCTTCGCCAGCACCAGGGTGGCTCCTGGATAATCGTCGTTCCACTTGAGGGACTCGATCCAATGATCATCGGGAAGGTAATGCGCGACGTTCGAGGGACGTGTGCCGTCGATGTTGGACTTGAGATAGAAGTAGGCCTTGCCAACCTCGACTTTGGAGGCGTCGAAACGAAAGGCGTCGATGGTGTCCGAAGGCGTTTCCTGGTTGGCCATGATGGATGCGAAACTTGTAAGAACAAGGGTAAGGATCAATTTCACGTCAGGGCTCCTGGGGATTCCGGGGTTCCGGGGGTTCCGGGGGTTCCGGGGGTTCCATCGTTATACGGAAACTCGAAACATCCATTACTGTTATTCTGAATTCGACCTGTTACTTCTACTCTTGTTTTTTTGAAGGCAATCCGTCTGAAGGCGATCCGTCGAATCATCGCCCCATCGCCCAATTCAACAACCTCGTCCCGATCCCCCCTTCGTGGAAGGTCATCATGGCGTCCATGCAATGCATGAACAGGAGGCTGGAGAAGTAGATGAAGGTGAAGGTGAGAGCGATCTTGAAGACGCGGGGAATGTGAATCCCTAGGGCGATCAGGCGTCGCCCCGCCCAGAGTCCGGTGATCGCGACCAGGCCATGCAGCATGAAGAAGGCGGTCTGCCAGCCCAGGTTGTCCTCAATCCCGAGCGCGACCAGGAAGACGTATTCGTGGATGACGCTGCTGAAGATGAAGACGAGCAGGATTGAGGGGACGGGATGCCTTCTTCCCCCCGAGGCGAGAAACACGTTGGCCCTCAGCCACGCGTTGACATGGCGGCTGTAGCGTTGCCAGAAGTCCAGCACGGATTTCGAGAACACGGGCCATCGGAACACATCATCGAGGTGCAGACCCAGCAGCGCGAATGATGCGACGATCAGGTCGTGCATGCCCCCCATGAAGATGTAGATCTCGAGCAGCTTGAGCAGGTGATCGAGGGCCCAGTATTTTTCGGGACAACCCAGCCACGCCCCCAACGCGAACAAGCCGAGTCCGATGGGGATTCGCAACGATGCGGAAAGGGTCTTCACCGCCACGCGTCGCCACCGATCCTCGCCCACGGGTCTTAGAAAGCCGTCGTAGCACAAAGCTGGCCAGAGATAGATGAAAAGGGTGGTCCGCCACCAGCCGCCCAATCGTCCGGCCGGCAGACGCAAGACTTCCCACGATCGAAGCGTGAGAAAAAGCGCGAGGATCGCGAGGACCCAGACTCTCATCGGCGAAGTCAATTCCCGCACGAGCAAGGGAGCCAGACAGGGCAGAGCGATCACGATCATGGCGAACGCCAAGCCGAGCGGATGCCGATGAAACCGACTTCGCGCCATGGACCAGACCAGCAGGGGAGGAATCCCCAGCAGCAGCATCGCGAGTCGGGGCTCGTTCATGACCTCTGGCACAACCCAAGTGTGGCATTCCAGTTCGGTTCCCACAAGTGCAGCACGAATCGTTAACAAGCCATAACACGCTTCAATTCGCCGTGCTCAGTCTTCCAATTTCGACTTTCAACTTTCAACTTTCAACTTTCAACTTTCAGTTTTCGGTCTATACTTCCGGCTCATGACAACCACTGTCTGACAGCCCGATTCGGTTTCCCCGTCGCCCCCGGCATCCTGCTTCGTGGGTGATGGAGCGGTGATCGTGCGCCTCGCACAAACCGCGAAGGCAACCTGAATCAGGCCCCCTTCAAATACCAGCCTTTTTGATTTGATTCGATCATCCCGCGTCGATCGTTCGGCGTCCCGTTGAAATTGGTTGTCCCATGTCCCGAAAGTCCAGGCCCGATTCCAAGGGCTTCACGTGTATTCATTGCCGCACCCCGGTGCCCGGCACGTCGTACGGCACTAAGCATCGCAATCATTGTCCCGGTTGCCTGTGGTCGCGTCACGTCGATGACGAGATCGGCGACCGTCGCAGCCCTTGTACGCAACCCATGGAGCCCATCGGCGTGGCGATCCGCGACGATGGCGAGTGGACCCTGATCCACAAATGCCTCGGGTGCGGCATGCTGCGCACCAATCGCATCGCGGGCGACGATCGCGAACTCTCGCTGCTGTCGCTCGCCCTGCGTCCCCTGGCCCAGGCTCCATTCCCTATCGACGACCTGAGGTGAGAAGAAGGGAGTAGTGAATTGGTAAGAGGCAAGAGGCAAGAGAGAAGAAAACCGAGCCGGATCATGCCGATCCGATCCGAATCATTCTTTTTCAACGGCGGGGTTCATTTGGCGGCCGCCACCCACCAGGATGCCCAGGCCACTGATGACCACATGCCCCCACATGACCCACAGCGGGAACTTTGACTTGAAAGGTAATGTATAGAACGGTTCATCCGCGGGGCGAACCGCCGCCTCGCTGGCGGTCGCTGTTTCATCGCCACGCGATCGTTCGATCGTTTCGGCCAAGACGCTTGAGATGGTTAAGGCGACGATCACCAGGGCGGTGAACAGCACCGGTCCGGGGCGTTTCGCAATGATGCGGCACAGGCAGCCGCCGGCCATCGCCCCGAACAGGCCCCCAAACAGCATGAAACCATTCCAAAGCAATGTGGTCGAGTAGGAGTCCGGAAAGTACGCGCGATCCGCCCCCATCGCGAGGATGCCGATGGCCAGGATGATATTCAACGCAAGTATCCAACCAAACACGCCCCCCAGCACGGCGAAAATCGCTCGACCCATGATTCACCTCCAATGGGCGAAGTATATCGGCCAGTTCTGGTCTGCATAATGCATGCTGATGGAGACGCTCCATCAGAGTCATGGTCTCTCAACAAACACTAGAATTGATCATGTGTTTATCCTTTATGGGAGCCTCTCATGGAAACATCCCAAATCGATGTCGCCCGCTGGTACGACGAGGCCTGGCGCGAGGAGACCTGGTCGGTCCCCTGGTCCAGGGCGATCGCGGACCTGACCCCCCAACAGGCCGCATGGAAGCCCGACGCGTGCAAACATTCCATCTGGATGCTCGTCAACCACATCGCATTCTGGCGAGAATACACGGTGCGATTGATGGGGGGCGAACAGCGCGATGAGGACCTGATCAATCGCTGCAACTGGATGGACATCCCGCCTGAAGATGTCACTGAGGAAGGATGGCAGGCGGCGCTGACGAACATCCAGACGCAACAAAAGGCGGTGCACGAGGCAATGCAAAAAGCCCAGGGCAAGGATCTCAACACCCTCAAGAATTTCATCGAGCACGACGCCTACCACATGGGCCAGATCATGCTGCTCAGGGCGATGCAGGGGTTGAAGCCCTTGGATTCGTTCGGGTGATAATCGAAATCATGAACAACGACTTGAGATTCACCCGCCTCGTTCCATGAACGCCGTCACCGCGTTCACCACTCTGGGCAACGTATCCTCCAGGATCGCGGCGTGGGTGCCTCCCTCGATGATCACCCATTGCCGATCGGGATGTCCCAATCGTTGAAACAGCCTTGCGTGCGCTTCCGTCTTGGCGAGCGGATCGTGTTCGCCCTGCACCAGCAACGTTGGCACCTTCACCAAAGCCGGATCCAGTTCGTTGAACTGATCGATGGCTCTCCAGTCCACACGAATCGGATCGCACTCCAGGGACAGCTTGACGTACGCGTCGATCGCCTTCTGGGTGATGATCTCGGGGCGGATGAAATCGCTCGCCGCGGCTTGAGCGGTGTTCACCCGACGCTCAGGGTGTTGGGGTGGGTCGCGATGAGGAATATCCTGATCGGGGTCTTTCCAATAGCCAAACAGGATCAAGCCCGCCATGAGTTCGGGATTCCGTTGTGCGCACAACTGGGCCACGGTCGAGCCCATCGACCAGCCGAACAGGTAGGGGCGTTGGGTCAGGCCATCGTCGGTTGATTGTTCATGCACCCAGACCAGGGCCGCCGCAAGGTCCTTCGAAGCGCGATCGGGCGTGAGCCAGCCCGTCTCGTCCCGAGGCGATTCGCCATACCCCCTCAAGTCCAACGCGTAGGTTGCGTATCCTCGCTCCACGAAAGCGTCCATGACCGAACGCTGTTCGCCCTCCACTTGCACATCAAAATCGGGCACGCCACTCCACGTGCGGCCATGCAGAAACACAATGCTCCCCTTGGGTTCAGTCGGCACCTTGGCCCACATGGCCAGGGGATGCCCCTCGACTTGAATCGTGTGGCGGGTTCGTTGGACCGAGGCCGGTTGCAGTTTGTGGTGATCGATCCCGACCAGCAGACCTAGGAGCATCGGTACAAGAGTTCGGTGCATAAAAAGATCCTCGCAACGACAAAGAGCATACCCGTCAAAGCGATTGCGATCGTCCACCGTGCGCCGAACGATGAATCTCATTCAAAAACGCTCGTGAAGACGCAGGCTCCGGCTTAGTTCAATTCATCGTCGAGCCGGTACTTGGTGCCGCCCACGGTGGCCGAGAGCATGATGCCGGTCTTGGAATACTGATAGATCTCGATGGGCCCCAACGAACCGGCCGCCCCGAGTTCTCCGCCATCGTCGTCGACCATGACGCCGACTTCGGCATCACCCCCGAAGTCCCACCCCTTGGTGGTGAAATTGCGCAAGGCCTCTTCGGTGTTGAAGATGAACAAGGCGCGGAAATTCTTGCCGCCAAACCCAAGCCCTACATTGATCTCGAACATCCGCATGAACGTGTCCTGGTCGGTGGCGTTCTCGTGCACGACACCAAAGCCGTTTCCGCTGCCGAGCACGAAGATCTTGAGTCCGAAATTGCTGAAGACGCCATACCCCGGTGCGTTGGCGACGCGCTCCTCGAGAAAAGGCTTCGCCTCGTAAAAGGTCGCGAGGACATCATCGTGCATGTTCATCACATCCGCGCGTTTCTCCGCGACGGTCGTGCCTTGCGGGGCTTTGCAGCCAGCGAGTTGCACGATGAGAACAAGTAGAAAAATTCTCGTGATGGAGATCATTTTCAGCTCCTTGTTAGTCTGTTCTTTCAGGCAACACCAGTCTACATCCCGGATTGCATGTTAGCGACAACTTGACATTGCGCCGTTGGGATGCAGATTCGTCGCTCGAATCAACGCGCGGGAGCATTCGGATTCGTCGCGAAAAACCGACCCGTCGGATCAGGGAAGGTCGCAGGCACTCCCGGTGCTGCAGTCATAGGAATCGGAGTTGATCTGCAGCATGAACTCGCCCTGGGAGAGAAATGGCGGCAACAGATCGGAAGAGCCATGCACGAACACGTAATACGTCCGTCCATCGATCGAACACCAGGTGACGGACTCATCCAGGTCACACGTGTCGGCGTTGGCCGCGCTGATGCAGCTCAGATTCGCCTCCGATTCATCGAAGCTGCAATACACGCTCAGTCGAGTGTCGAAGAGCAGCTCGGAGCCACAGGTCGAGGCGGTCAGCGTGGTGCCATCGCCGATCACCGAGTACCAGCGTCCGGAGGCCAGCGTCTCGACACCATCGCAGATCGGCGCGTTGGAGAGTTGGGCGTTGATCGTGGAACCGGTTGTCTCATTGCCGATCTCGAGCGGCAGCGCGTTTTCGAAGATCGAATTGTCCACGCAGGTGTAGGTCAGGATCCCCGTGCTGTCGGGTTCGAAGTCAGCCCAGGATCCGATGCGGATGAGGAAGGTCTCGCCTTGAAGGGCGTTGATCGACGCTTCGGACTGGAAGTTGAAGCCGCTGTCATCATCGCAGGTCAGCAGTTGGGTCCAGTCAGTCGGACAAAACTCGCCCGGATAGATGTCCATCAGTGAATCAAAGATTTCCGAGGGACCGCCATCGCCCGCGATGGAGAATGTGGCGCGACCGCTGCAGGACGCTGTGTAATGAAACCAGACATCACCAGTTTCGATTCCGGATAGGACGTTGATGCCGAAGATGTCGCCATATTGGAAGTTGCCCGGGATGACATTCGTGCCGTAATTCATCCAGCCGCACGTCGTGGGGCCGTTGAAGATGAGGTTGATGTCATTGGTCGAGGGTCGCGAAGGCCCGTCGAGGTATCCGTTGATTTCGAACGGAATCGTGCCATCGCCGGTGATTTTCGCCTCCGGGTTGTCGGGATGGATCGCATTGGCACAGAAATGGTAGGAAGGGAAACACATTCCCCAGTTGGCCAACAATTCGAGGAGGTCGCCCACGTTGACCTCGTCGTCGCCCCGGCCGTCGGGCGGCGCGATGTCGGCCCGAGGGCGAGGCGGCGCCGTGTCTCCCCAGGTGGAAAGCAGAAAGAGAAGGTCGAAGACATCGACCACGCCATCGGGCAGGTCTTCGACGGATCCGGTGAGATCGGCGGGACAGCTCCCCAGCGACGTGTCATCCCACGAGGCGAAGGCGGTGGGGGCGACCGCCAGGACCAGGAGCAGCGTGAACGCAAGCGTTCGAACGCGTGACATGATGGTTTTTTCTTGTTCCCTCATTTCAACCCCTCACATTCATCGGGTTGGCCATTGCCATTTACATCCAGGGAGCCGCCCCCGGGGGCGACGTCGCAGAGATCCCACACGCCATTGTCGTTGCAGTCCTGGGTTGTTCCGTTGTCGCCCGGCGTGGGTTCGATGAAATACTTCAGCGAGACCTCGACAAACGAGGCCCCGCCACAGGCGGTTTCGTCAATCACGCCCACCGGCACGAGTTCGATCAGGGCATCGGTATCACCATCCAGCGTGTAAAGGATATTGAAGAAAGCACGGCCATAGACGAAGTCCTCCCGGTCGCCCGGGATCGTGCAGAGCCCGGCGGTGTCAACGAACACCGTGGCGACGTAATACCCGTCGATGAAGAGATCGACGGCCTGGCTCGCGTCGGCCAGGTCCGCGGAGGCGAAGAAGGCGAACGTGACATCGCTGAGGGCCACGGGGAGGTTCGTCAAGAGCACCGACTGGGGCGCGCCGTTGCCGAAGGGTGAGAGGGGACCCGAACCGGCGAGGAACTGCGACTGACAGGCGTCATTGACGCCATCCAGATCGCAGTCCGGATCGCATTCGTCGGGGATGCCGTTGGCGTCGCAATCCTCGCTGTCGCCCCGGCTGATGTCGCAATCATCGGGAACCCCATTGGTGTTGCAATCCGTCTCGCATTCATCGGGAATCAGGTTGAAGTTGCAATCGAAGCTGGTTCCGATGCAGATGTCGTAACTGTCCAGAAAACCGTTGGTGTTGCAATCGGGCGTCCCGAACTGTTCGTGCAGGATGGAGAGCGAGCCCGTTCCCTGCTCGCCAAACTTGCCCCCGATGCGAATCAGGAATTCGTCACTCCTTGTGACCTCGAGGCCGAGGCTGGCGTGATCGCCACAGCCTGACCCGGATGAATCATCGCAGGCGATCAACTGGGTCCACTCAGTGGGGCATGCGACATATTCGTAGACTTCGAGGATGGTGTCGGCGATCTCGCCGGGGCCGCATGCGCTTTGCGTCGCGATGGTGACGGGCCCGGTGCAGGTCGCGGTGTAGAGGAACCAGATGTCACCGCCTTCGGTTCCGAGGACGGCGTCGATCCCGAAGGCATCGCCCCAGCGAAAACCGCCCGGGATGGCATCGACGCCATAATCGAACCACCCGCACGACGTCGGGCCGTTGAGGAGGTCGTTGATGTCGTTCGTGGAAGGTCGAGAGGGGCCATCGATGGTGCCTTCCAAGACAAACGAGTGAACTCCCTCAAAAACGCTGGCCCGCGTGTTCGGGAGGCCTTCGCAATCGACATTCGGATTGGGACAAGGTCCCCAGGCCCCGAGCATCGCGAGCAGATCCGTCACGTTCGCCTGATTGTCGCCAAAGGGGAGGGGAGCGACATCACCCAGGGGCCGGGGCGGGGCCAAAGTGCCCCAATTGCCCAACAAGGCCAGGAGATCGAAGACATCGGTCAATGTATCACGCTCGCTCTCAGGACCGGTGATGTCCGTCGGGCAGAATGGAAGCGGACGTCCGCCGCAGGAACAATCGCCAAGCTCGATGCCGATTTGCATCACGACGTCGCGATTGGCCGAAAACCATTCGGAATGCTTGGCGTAGTCGCCTCCATCGATGCCTCCATTGGTGATGCATTGGCCTCCGTTGCAATTCGGATTCCGCGTCCAGGTCACGTTCGCGGACGAGGGGCCTTCCGAATCACCCGCTTCGCCCTGCGTGTTGCCGCCAAACCGGGAGATCGACTCGCCCATGTCGCCGACCTCGACGAAGAACTGGAGGTTGGGGGACAGCAGGATGCCTCGGGGCGTGCCATTTCCATACAGACGGGGGCCCACCTGGATGCTGCGATCGCCATCGGAACGAGGCGGGGTCCCGCCGGCCACGCCTTCAGAACTTTGCGGAAAAATCGTCTCTCCTTCCCAGAGCAGCACCCGACCGGCGACGTCGGGCCCCGGATCGGAGGCATTGCCGAACCCCTGCTG
>JAPULD010000318.1 GCA_027295365.1 Planctomycetota bacterium | reverse complement strand
GTCATCGAAATTCCCAGAAACTGTGGCGCAAATGACATGATGCGAATCCGCAAAGCGGCTCCGGGATTGGGGGGTGGAGGAACATCCAGTCCCCAGACTTCCGCGGCAGCCGGCGCGTGCATCGCCGAACTCGCCTGCGATGCGGATTATGAGTACTTGCAGGACTGGGGCAGTGTGTCGGGCGTCGAGTCCCGAATCAACGCGGTCATCAACGCCGTCAACACCCAGTACGAACGGGACGTGAACATCACCCACGTGATCACCACGATCATCGTGCGGACGAGCGAGCCCGATCCCTACACCTCGTCGGATGCAGTGACCCTGCTCAATCAGTTCCGCAGTCACTGGGAAGCCAACCATGGCAACGTCCAGCGCGACATGGCCCAACTCTTCACCGGCAAGTCCATCAATGGCGGCACCATCGGCATCGCCTGGGTTGGGGCGGTCTGCTCCAATTATGGCTACTCCATGGTGGAAAGCGATTTCAATGGAGCCAACAGCTTTGCCTGCACGACGGACCTTTCGGCCCACGAATTGGGACACAACTGGGGAGCCGGCCACTGTGGCTGCCAGAGGCCACGACCCTACACGATGAACTCGTTCATCCTCTGCGCCAACCAATTCCATCCCAGAAGGACCATTCCCGAAATCATCGCATTTCGCGATTCGCTGTCCTGCCTGGACAGTTGTGGCGGCGTCGATCCTCCGCCCCCCACAGGATGTGACGGTACGACGGCCGTGGGCAGTCACACGTGCGCCCCAGGCGCGAAACGCAACGATTGTCTGGTCATTGACATCGCCATCACCTGCGACGGAGCCCCCTTGTCGGGCGTAACGGTAGAGGTGGAACTGGTCGGTCACGAGCAGGGCGACGTTTTGACTGGATCCGCCACCACCGACGGAAACGGTGAAGTCAGCTTCAAGCTTCGTTGCAAACAAGCCGCGAGCAATACCTACACGTCCACCGTGACGTCGATTGATGGCACTCAGACCAATGTCAACGACACGAACGTCCAGGTGACGACATGCCAGACCCGCTGATGGCTTGGTAAGACACTCGAACGGATCGAATCACCCCGTCTTTGGACGGGGTTTTTTATTGGATCTGACGTATCGCTCCGTATCGCTCCGCATCATGTACAGTACCGTTTGGCAACTCAGTGAGGAGTACGAAATGAACACTCGCATACTTCAACCCCTGTTCTTGATCTTGCTGGTGACGAGCGGTTTTCCGGATCTGGCCGAGGCGCACGATGATGTCGCCGATCGAGTGACGCATGGCTACGCCGATTCCGATGGCGTGAAGATCCACTACGCTTCCCTGGGCGATGAGGAAAATCCGCTCATCGTGATGTTGCATGGATTCCCGGATTACTGGTACACGTGGCGGCACCAGATGGCAGCTCTGGAAGATGACTTCCACGTGGTTGCCATCGACCTGAGGGGGTACAACAAGAGCGACAAGCCCAAGGGCGTGGATCAGTATTCGATGCGACTGCTCATCGGCGATGTCGTGGCGGTCATTCGTCACTTCGATCGCGAGAAGGCGATCATCGTGGGCCACGACTGGGGCGGGGCCATCGCGTGGCAATTCGCCATCAACGTGCCCCAGATGACCAGCAAACTCATCGTCTGCAACATTCCTCATCCCAATGGATTGATGCGGGAATTGGCTGACAACAAGGAGCAGCAGGATCGAAGTAAGTATGCCGCGATGTTTCAAAAGGAAGGGGCACACAAGCAGCTGAGTGCAGCCGGGTTGGCAGGTTGGGTGCAGGACGAGAAGGCGAAAGCGAAATACATCGAGGCGTTTGAGCGATCGGATTTTGAGGCGATGCTCAATTATTACAAGAGCAACTACCCCCGACCGCCAGCCGAGAATTCGGAAACCGAGGATGATTCGAATCAAGCATCGCAGGGTATTTCATATACGGACTCCAAAGTGCAGGCTCCGGTGCTCATGATCCACGGACTGGCCGATCCCGTCTTTGTGACCGACTCTTTGAATGGCACGTGGGAATGGATTGACAACGAGTTCACGCTGGTGACGCTGCCCGGGATCGGACACTTCGTCCAACAGGATGCAGCGGACGAAGTGACCCGGGCGATGGTGTCGTGGTTGAATCGGTAATCAAGCCAGACTTGAGTGTGATGCCGAGTCATCCAAGAAATGCGATAGTGGCAAAAAAGCAATCAGCGCGCCTGACGGTGGGGGCATCGTCGGGCGCGCCGAGGTTTCTGAGCGCTTTAATGTCTACAAGAATCAGATCATCAAGTGATCTTGACTCCATCTTCCGTAATCTCGCATCCGGATCGACCGGCGTTGAGCATGGCGATGGCCTTGTCAGGTTCAATCGATCCTTCAGCGACGTAGGCCGCGATCTCACGCTTGGTCGCTTCCCGGGCTCTGGACTTGGCCATGCCGGTCATCGTGTGGAAGACGATGGCGATCATGCCGGTCAGGCAACCCATCGTAATGGCCAGTATGCCGATGAAATCTGGGTGATTCAGCAGCGATTCAAATTCGGAACCCAGCGTTGTACACATGGTCAGGTCTCCTCTAGATGACGGATCGATATCAGAAAAAGATCTCGTCATTGAATAGTTGGGATTCCAGGTGGACCATTTCAAGTTGAATAGGTCAAATTGGCATCCTTTTTCCGAAAGAGACGCGTTGGGGAACGAAAACACCCCGCATCAGGAGGTGCGGGGTGTCGAGTGTATATCGAATTGGTCAATCCATTCATGCCGGGCTGGGCTCGGCCTTGGCGGTCTGGGCCGGCATCGAGGCGGCTCGGGTCGGCTTGATCGCCTTGCTGGATTCGATCCGACGTCGGGCTTCCTCGGCGTCGGTGAAATCCTCGCC
>JAPULD010000317.1 GCA_027295365.1 Planctomycetota bacterium | reverse complement strand
AGGCTCAGTGACGCTCGGAATGAGCCGAAAGACCAGTTAGATTCCCACCACTAGCGCATCATGACCAACGACGACGACAAGACGTATCCACTTCAGCCTGAAGGCGACAGCGACACTCCGCCTCCCGAGGAACCATCCGTTACGGATGCGTCCGAGGTCGAGGGTTCGCGAGGCGTCGAGGCGTTGCCCCTGGAGGATCTCGATCTCGAGTCCTTGAACCTGCCCGATCGCACTGAGGAGGTCGAAGAGGAAGTCAAGGAGACCTTCGAACTCGAAGTTGAACCCGAGAGCGACTACATCGATTCGTTGGACATCTGCCCCAATTGCGGCAAGACCATGGAGGGTGTGAGCAAACTGCTCTGTGTGCATTGCGGGTATGACATCAAGTCCATGCACGTCATCAAGATCAAGCGGGGGGAAGTGACTGAGGAAGAACTCGAAGCGGAAAGCAAGAAGGATTTTATTGAGCCGCTGTGTCGCAAGGGGTGGGGGAATTTCCATACGCCAGCGATCATGGCGGGCATCGCCTTGGGCGTTCTCTTCATCGGTTACGCGATGCGTTCGACCTGGTTGCTCGACGACGAAGCGGGGAACCGGTTCCTGGCGTTCGTGGTCAGCGTGCTGTGGCTCGTTCCCCTCATCGGATGCAGTTTCGGAGCCCTGTATACGGTGGCCCATCTGCTGGAGCGTCCCCTGGGGCGTTTCAAGCTCGCCTGGGCCCGGGTGGCGGGCATCGTCTGCTTCGCGAAGTTGGCGACTTTCATCAGCAGCCCCTTTGTGGAATTCGTGATCGAAGCGATCGCCCAGGCGGGTATCGCCTTTGGCCTTTCGCTGCTGCTGTTCAAGGTCAAGCCAAAGGAATCCGTCCTGCTGGTGTCATTTGGTTTTGTGTATTTCCTGCTCTTCGTGGGCGTCATCAAGGTCTTCAGCTACATAACGTGAGGTCACTCCACGCGGTTGAGCTTGATGTCGAACGTGAGCGTGGTGTTGGGGGGAATCTTCTTCCCGTACCCGTTGCGCCCCCAGTGCTTGTGCGGTGGGCACTTCACCACCCGAACGCCTCCGGGTCGCATGCCTTTCACCGCGTCGTCCATCCCTTCGACCACGGAACCCTTGCCCAACACGAATCGCCAATCCTTGTGGGACAACACTTCGTCGCCATTGGGCATGAGCACCTTGTAGTCGATGTAGACGATTCGGCCATCCACGGCCATGCGGCCACGCCCGGGCGAGTCGCTCACGACATTGATCGGTGTCTCTTCGATGTTGATGTCGGGATTGACACAACCGCTCAGCGACATCAACGTCAAAACGATCGATGAAAAGAAAGCGAAGGGTTTCACCTTGTGGCTATCGGATGTTAACGCTCACGACTTGCGGCTCAGGTATGGCTCGTCTGCGCAATCTTTGCCGGAACGCCATGCGCAACCACATCATCCGGAAGATCGCCCACCACGACGGCGCCCGCGCCCACCACGACACGCTGTCCGATGGTGATCCGGGGCAAGACAATGGCGCCGAGTCCGATAAGGGACGAGTCGCCTACTTGAGCGCCACCTCCCAGGGTGGCGTTGGGAGCCACGTGTGAATAAGCCCCGATGACGCAATCATGTTCGACCACCGCGGACGTGTTGACGATGACCCCTTCCCCGATGCGTGCCCGGGCGTTGATGACTGCGTTGGGGCCAATGAATGAACCGAGTCCGAGATTGGCAGAAGGGGAGACGATTGCACGCGGATGAACGATGGTCAGAAATCTGTCTTTCAACCCTGCCGAGCGAGCGGCCTTCATCCAAGCCTCTCGAAGTTCGTTGTTTCCCACCGCCGCATGCAATCCGAGTGGGGTGGAGGAAGTCTCGATGACCACGGCGGCATCGTTGATTGATCCCAGAAACGCATGGCCCAAGGAGCCGGCGTTCGCTTTCGTCTCTGGATCGTCATCGAGAAAACCATGAATCGTAAAACCGGCCTCCTGCGCCGCCTCGGCGACGACCAGGGCATGACCTCCACACCCCAGCAGGAGAAGGGATTCGAAATCGTTCATACCACAGACTCCTTTGCCTTGATCTGCCCCGGGCTTGCATCCGATTCATCCCCATAGTCTTCAATCTCGAATGACTCATCGATCGAGGGTTTGGGTTCGGGGGGGTGCCGGGCCGGATGTCGATCCGCGATCGAACGATCCCATGATCGGTGATATTGCGCGATCGAGAGGTCGTAGAAGGAAGTTCGACAGTGATAGCAGACGAGTCGAGTCCTGGAGAGTCGCAGCACCACGAGCCCTGTCACGAGCAGGATGATCATGCCCATCCGCACAAACAAATTCTCGGCTCCCCCGAAGATGCCCACGATCAGGCCGGCGTAGTTGAAGACGACGATGACCCCCACGATGGGCGGAAAGGCCTTTTCCCGAAACATGTCGCGACAGCCGCATGAGAGGCAACGGCGCAGCTGGCTCGCGTCATCCAGGGCGTTGTCCCAGTTCAGGAAGACTTCCCGGTCCTGGTCCGTCAGACGGGCGCGGCTCGGCTGTTGGGCAGGGTCGATCTTGACCTCACCCACCATCGTTCGGAATTCGTCCCGCAGTTCTATGCGCATCTTCAATAAGGATACTCGGATTAAAGTCCTCTCGTGAAGACCTTTGATTCCCCGATTCGAGCCGATAAT
>JAPULD010000316.1 GCA_027295365.1 Planctomycetota bacterium | reverse complement strand
CGTTGACCACCAGCACCACGGTGGGAGGACTCGCGTCCACTTGCGTGGCGTAGAACAACTTGGCCTGCTTGCCCAACCTCGAGGAGGGCCCCCGTTCCTTGAGGATTTGTTCGACCACCTGATTGATCTTCCCCGTCGGTTCACGATGCAGAGCCTGTTTGTGCAAGTTGAACGCCATCGCGATGCAATCTTCCACGCCTTCGCCCGTTTCGGCGCTGATAAAGACGATCGGGGCGTAGCTGAGCCCTCGCAATTGCTCCGTGAGATATTCCAGGAAGTCCTCGGGTGAGATCGAGTCCTTGTCGAGCTGGTCGATCTTGTTGACCACGATGACCGTGGGTTTGAATTGCCTTTGCAGTTCCTGGGTCAGCTTCTTGTCTACATGGGACACGTCAGCCGTGGCATCAATCATTAGGGCGCAGACATCGGCCCGGCGGATCGCCTGCAACATTCGGTGATACGCGTAATACTCGATGTCGTCGGCGAAGCTCTTTCGCTTGCGAACCCCGGCCGTGTCGATGGCGAGCATCTTCTTGCCATCGATCTCGAATCGCACATCCACCGAATCACGAGTGGTGCCGGCGATCTCCGAAACGATGACTCTTGGCTCCCCCGCCAGCGTGTTGATCAACGTACTCTTGCCGGCATTTCGTTTACCCACGATGGCGAGCTTCATCTCGGCGTCAGCCTCGGGTTCGCCTTGAGGAGCCTCATTCAAGCGGTCCCAGAGGCCATCGAAGAGCCGACGATTGCCATAGCCGCTTGTCGCGGAAACACAGATGGGCTCGCCAAACCCAAGACCCGCGGCTTCAAGCCCATGGGCTTCCCAATACTCGCTGTCCACTTTGTTGGCCACGAGCATGACCTTGTCCTTGAGGCCTTCCTGACGCAAGATCCGGGCCACCGTCTCATCAAGGCTGGTGATGCCATCCTGGCTGTCGATGACGAAAATGATCAAGACCGATTGTTCGCGAGCAAATCGGATCTGCTGTTCGATGTCGGGGGTGAGGCTGGAAAGGTCGGCCCCGATCTCGTTGTAGCGTTGCCCATCCGCGGTATAGACCCCATATCCACCCGTATCGATCATTTCCACCATCCGCGATTCAGTGCCCTTGGGGGTCTCCAAGGGTGGATCGAGCTCAATAACGGTGGAAACTCGATCCCTCGTCACCCCGGGCGTGGGATCGACGATAGACACCCGGCGTCGAGCCAACCGGTTGAGCAGGCTAGACTTGCCGACGTTGGGACGACCCACGATGGCGATCTGAGGAAGTGACATGAGGCCGATTGTATGCCTTGTGAAAGCCTGAATCGTGCCACGGAGAAATGAATCTCCTCCTTGCCATATCGGCCTCGTCCCTTGGATTGATTTTCATAGACCTATGAAACCAAGCCTTGGTGGGCCGGTTGACATTCGGTATCCTCGTCGGTTCACCCCATTTGACCGCTGATGCTTGAAACTCGCCTTCACCCCAGGTGACGGTGCAAGAAGGACCATCCATGCATACCAGATTCACGACATTGTTAGGCTCGCTTACGGGGGCACTGGTCGTCACGACCATTGCCACAACCCTTCCTGCCCAGGACTACCGGAATCATGATGGCTTGAGCAAGGCGGTCAACGATCTGGCCCAGATGCATGAGGCCTGCAGTCTGGATGTGATCGGATCGAGTCGGAAAGGGCGAGGCCTCTACCTCTTAACCCTGACTGGCGATCCCGAGACCTCGGCAAAGCGTCCGGCCCTGCTCATCACCGCAGGATTGGATGGTCGGCATCTGGTGGGGACGGAAACCGCGCTTCGGGTGGCAAGCAACCTCCTTGAGAACCACCTGGACCTGCTTGATGAGATGACGGTCTACATCATCCCTCGGCTCAACCCCGATGGCACCGAACTGAACCTGGGTGATCTCAACGCGGGTCACATCGGCACCGTGACGGGCATTGATGCCGACCGGGACGGCACGATGAACGAAGATGGCCCCAACGACCTGAATGGGGATGGCCTCATCACGATGATGCGTCGTTTGAATCCATCCCTTGACGAACCGGCGACGCACCTGGCCGATCCGGTGGAACCTCGATTGCACAAGACACCCGACTGGACGAAGGAGCAGAGGGCGACGTACACGTTGCATGTCGAAGGCGTTGACGAGGATGAGGATGGACTCATCGCTGAAGATGGCCCGGGCTCGGTGGACCTCGACAAGAACTTCATGCATGGCTGGGATGAATACGCTTTGGAAAGCGGCGCGTACCCATTGTCCGAGCCCGAGTCCCATGCCTTGGCGACGTTTGTGCTCACGCACACCAACATCGTCTCGGCGATCACGTATGGCCGCCACGACACGCTCGTGAATCCCCCCGACGGAAAGGGCAAGGACATCACGGGACGCGCCCCGAAGAACATCGATGCTGGCGACGTGAAGCTCTACAAGGAAATCTCCAAGCTTTACAAGGAGATTACGGATCAGAGCAATGCTCCCAAGGGCAATTCCTCCGGAAGCTTCCATGCCTGGCTCTACGCACAGCGTGGCATTCCCAGTTTCGCGACGGTCGTCTGGGGTCGTCCCGGTGACGCCAAGGAAAAAGACACCGATGATGGTGAAAAGGCTGCGGCATCAGGCGACGCAACCGCCGAAGGCTCCTGGACCGGAGTGATCGAGATCCCCGACATGGGTGTGCTGGATTTCACGATTGCGGTGGAAGGCGGTAACGGTCCGGTGACCGCCGACTTCAGCACCCCCATGTTCAGCATCGCCATGGAAGGAACGTTCGATGAATCAAGCGGTTCGTTGAGTCTGAAGGGCGATGCCGGTCCCGAACAATCGGTCCTCATTTCCGGAACGATCGAAGGCAATTCACTGAGCGGTTCGGCCACCGGACCCGATGGCGATTCGGTTGATATCACCGCGACTCGTGAGGGTGCGGAAGAATCAGAGCCGTCAGAGGATGAAGCCGAGAAGGCAGACAAAGACAAGAAGGATGACAAGCCTTCCGATGCCGAAGCCGCGGCGTGGTTGAAGTACTCCGATGAACATCGTGATGGTGCGGGCTTCGTGGAGTGGAAGTCATTCGATCACCCCACCCTCGGGGCCATCGAGATTGGAGGCTTCGTTCCGGGATTTCGGATGAACCCTCCCGCGGACGAGCTTGACGACCTGGCCGGCAAGCAGACTGAATTCGCGGTCGCCTTGATGGGCAAGAGGCCCAAACTGAACCTCGAAGGTCCGGACGTGACAAAGCTCGCCTCGGGTCTGTACGAAATACATTTCGCCATCGTCAACGATGGCTTCCTCCCGACCCGGACCACCATGGCCCGAACGGCACGATCCTTCCTGCCCACGATCGTCACCTTGTCGGTTCCCGTCGAGTCCATCGTGACGGGCGATCGAATCAATCGATCATGGGGTATCACCGGAAGTGGTGGCCGCCAGTCACTGCACTGGATCCTTCGCGTTGAGGATGGGAGCGATGTGAGCATCGACATCACGAACCCCCAACTCGGCCAACGAACCGTCACCTTCGAAGCGAAATAATCAATGCCAGTTCAACGAGCCAACATCATGAACACGCCAATCAAGACAATTCAACTTCTTCTGCTGTGCGTCCTCTGGATCTTCCCGACAAGTCCCGCGATCGCCCAGCAACAAGTCCCCTCGAGGGTCGATATCGCGTTCAACCGCTATTACGATTACGACGAGATCACCGACCTGCTCCACCAACTAGTCGAGGCCTATCCCGAATTGCTGTCCTTGCAATCACTGGGGAAGTCCGAGCAAGGTCGTGAGATGTGGATGGTCACGCTCAACAATCCCGAGACGGGTGACGACTCCGAAAAGCCCGCAATGTGGATTGACGGCAACGTCCATGGCAACGAAGTCCAGGCTGCGGAAACCGTGCTCTACACCATCTGGTACCTCGCCAAGAGTTATGGCGAAGTGGAACCCCTGACGAAACTCATGGACCGTTGTGCGTTTTATCTCCTGCCCATGCAGAACCCTGATGGTCGTGACTACTGGTTCGACGAACCCAACACGCCCAGCTCCTCGCGTTCGGGGCAGCGACCCACGGACAACGATTACGATGGTCAACTGGATGAGGATGGCCCCGAAGATCTCGATGGCGACGGGCACATCGGCCGCATGTGGCGATTCGATCCAAATGGCATGTTCCGGCGCAACGCCAAGGACCCGCGGATCATCGAGCGCGTGGGCGATGGCGAAAAGGGTGAACTCTCCCGAGCCGGTTCCGAAGGCATCGACAACGATGGCGACGGACGCATCAACGAGGATGGCCCGGGCGGCTATGACATGAACCGCAACTGGCCCACCGACTGGCAACCCAATTACATTCAATTCGGCGCAGGCGATTACCCCTTCGATCGCCCCGAGACCAAAGCCATCGGTCAATTCATTCTCGCGCATCCCAACATCGCCGCGGGACAGAGTTATCACAACTCGGGCGGCATGATCCTGCGTGGCCCCGGCGCCTCGTATGCCAAGGACACCTATCCCCGATCCGACCTGCGGATGTACGACAAGCTTGGCGAGGCCGGCGAGGAGATGCTGCCCTTCTATCGATACATGGTCCTGTACGTGGACCTTTACACCGTTCATGGCGGCTTTGTGAACTGGCTGGCCGAGGGGTTGGGCATTGCGTCCTTCACCAACGAGCTTTGGTCCAGTGCCAAGATTCTCCAGAGCAAGGAAGCTCGCCTCGACAGCGAAGGGCGAATGCGATGGCAGGATCGCGTCCTGTTTGGCCAGACCTTCACCGACTTCACCGAGTACGACCATCCCACGTTGGGGCGTGTCCTCATCGGGGGCGGCACAAAGTATTCTTCTCGCAACACACCGCCCTTCATGCTCGAAGAAGGATGCCATCGCAACTTCGCGTTCACGATGTTCCATGCCGGGCACATGCCTCAGATTTCGTTCGATTGGGTCGAGGTGAAGTCGTTGGGCGACGATCTCTGGCAGATCACCCTCGAGATCGGCAACGAGAAGATCATCCCCTCCCGCACGGGGATCGCCGCCGCGAACAAGATCGGCCAACCCGATCGCCTGACCCTCAGTGGCGATGGCGTCCAGGTGGTCGTCTCGGGCCGGCTCAACGATCGATTCGACACCACCATCAATACGGTGAAGGACCGCAAGCACATCATCAGGCATGAGTCGGGAATCCCGGGCGAAGGACGCAGCACGTTCCGATACCTGGTCACTGGCCCGACCGGTGCATCGGTCACCCTCCGTTACGAAGCGGAGAAAACCATGAACATCGAAACCACGTTCACGCTGAATGAAGAAAACACTGACGATTGATCGATCGTTGAACGCTCAATCCACGGAGACCTGATCGTGACGCCCCATTGCCTGACCCTCGTTTTCTCGCTCGCCTGTACTTCCCTTGCCTCGGCGCAGTCTGACGACACGCTGCGCTGGTGGCCCCCCCAGGATCGCCCGGCGCAAATGGCGATGGAGTCTGCCCTCAGCGCCGTGCCAACCGGCCCGAGCCTGCGAACCTACCACGAACTCTTCGCCTCCGAGCCTCACGTGGCCGGCACCGAGGGTGACCTGCGCAACATCGAGCGTCTGACCAAGGCGTTCGTCGAGCTGGGTCTGGAAGTCCATGTGCATGAGTTCTGGGCGTATCTTGCCTATCCCGAGGACGCGGCGGTGGAAGTCATCGGGGCCGGCGCCGATGGTGCAAACCTTTCATTGTCCTTGAAGGAACGCGACCTGGCTGAGGATTCCTACGACGACGATCCTGCGCTCACGATCGGCTGGAACGCCTACAGCGGTTCGGGCGATATCACCGCGTCGATCGTCTACGTGAATTACGGCACGCGCGAGGATTTCCAGGCCCTTGCCAAACTCGGGATCGATCTCAACGGAAAAATCCTGCTCGCCCGATATGGCGGGAACTTCCGGGGGTACAAGGCGAAGTTCGCCGAAGCCGCGGGGGCGGCCGGGCTGATCATTTTCACCGACCCCAAGGACAGCGGATTCGTGAAGGGCGATGTCTACCCCGAAGGGGGATGGGCCAACGACTCCTATATCCAGCGAGGTTCGATCAAGGCCCTCGATTACTCTGGCGATCCCTTGACCCCATTTGAACCCGCCACGGAAGACGCTCGACGACGGAACATCAATTCCGTTGCGTTGCCAAAAATTCCCGTACAACCCATCGGCTACGGCGCCGCGCAGGAAATCCTGTCACGCATGAATGGCGATCCGCTGCCCGAGGAATTCAAGGAACGCTGGCAGGGCGGTTTGCCCATGGAGTACAAACTCTCCGGTGGCGACCTACGTGTGCGGCTCATGGTCAAGCAGAATCGGAAAGTCACGCGGACCGCGAATGTCCTGGCAGAACTGCCGGGCGCGATTTTCCCCGACGAAAAAATCTATATCGGATGTCATCACGACGCGTGGTGCCATGGAGCGGGCGATCCCCTGGCCGGCACCATGCTTCTCTACGAGGCGGCCAAGAGTTTCGTCCAGGCGATGAAGGACGGGCATCGCCCGGCCCGGACGATCGTGTTCGCCAACTGGGGAGCCGAGGAATTCGGCATCATCGGCTCGACGGAGTACGTCGAGCAATATCGAGATGAGTTGACGGATCAGGTCATCGCCTACATCAACCTTGATGCGGCGACCATGGGCCCGAATTTTCACAGCAGCGCGTCACCATCGCTCAAGCAACTCATCATGGATGTCACGAAACTCGTCCCCCAGGCAGGAGCTGAAGAAGGAACGAAGGTGTTCGACGCGTGGCGAGGCGAGAAGGATGAACCCAGCATCGGCAACCTGGGAGGCGGATCGGACCATATTGGCTTCTACTGCCATCTCGGCATTCCATCGTGCGGAATCGGATCAGGCGGCGCGCCGGGCACGGCCTACCACTCCAACTACGACAACATCGCGTGGTACCAGAAGACGGTCGGCGAGGACTACGAACCCGCCATCATGCTTACCCGCGTCGTGAATCGCCTCGCAGCCCGACTTGCCAACGCGCCGATCCTACCCTTGGACATGGCACGATACGCCAAGGACGGCCGCACGCATCTCCATGATCTGGCGGCCCGGGCCAAGAAACTTGAATTCGAGGCGGATCTCCTCCAACTCCAGGAATGGCTGGTCGGGCTCCAGGTAAAGTCCCAAAGCATCCAGGAACAATTACTCGAAGCCATTGGCACCAACCTGATTCCGCCGAACTTTCAGAAACAAGTCAATCAGCGATTGTTCCGTCTTGAGAAATGTTGGCTGTCTGACGAAGGCCTGCCCGAGCGTCCCTGGTACAGAAATCTCTATGCCGCGACGGACCCTTATTCTGGCTATGCCGCCTGGATGCTGCCCGCACTTCGATACGCCATTGAAGCGAAGGATGAAGTTCTGGTTCGCGAGCAGATCGATCAATATCGCATAGCACTTCGCCGATTGGAGCAGGTCATGAGTGAGATTCCGGGACTCATCCCGGGTCGTGCCTTTGAATAGCACCCCCTTTATGACCCATAAAAGCCCATAAACCCTTTTATTAGATGACTTTATATTTTTTTTCTTGTTCGCCTAAGGGACATGAATTATCTTCTGAGAAGCTATCGGTCTGATTTCGGAAACCGAACCCCTAGATTCTCCGAACAGGACTTGGTGTTGCCAGAAAGTTCAGGAGGCGAGAAGGATCGTATGAGAACCGGTAGTGCTACCACTATTCTTGCGCTGATCTTCATTGGCATTTGTTTTCTGTCCGCACAAGCATGGACTGGTGCTCGTTCATCATCCTTGAACAGACATCCAGCGCCTCTATCCCCTGTAGCCAATACATTCGCTTCAAATGGTCTCAATTCACTTACCACTGAATTGATCGGCTCCGGTTTTTCCGGGTCCGACTTTGTCACCTTCGCTCCAGGTGATTTCACCCGGCTCTTTATCGTGCAACGAAGCGTGACGAACACCGGGACCATCAAGATCCTCAATGCCAAGACCGGGGTGACCAATCCGGCGTCATTCCTTGAAATTCCCGTATTCGATTCTGGCGAGAGTGGCCTGCTCGGGTTGGCTTTCCATCCCGACTACCAGAACAATGGCGAATTCTTCATCTATGCCTCCGCGACGGGGACGACGCCAGGCGGAAAAAGTCAGATCCTGCAATACAACGTCTCGGCCGATCCGGATGTTGCCGATTCGGGAAGTCGCACGCTGATCATGGAATTCGACCAACCCGAATCGAATCACAATGCGGGTTGGATCGGTTTCGGTCCTAACGACGGATACCTCTATATCGCTACGGGTGACGGTGGCGGCTTCGACGACATGCACGGCGCCATCGGGAATGGACAGGACACCGACACGCTGTTGGGCAAAATTCTTCGCATCGACGTGGACGGCGCAAGCCCCTATGCGATCCCGGCCAGCAATCCATTCGTAGGCGATCCGACGGCCCTCGACGAGATTTGGGCCTATGGACTCAGGAATCCATGGCGATGCAGTTTCGATCGCCAGACGGGCGATCTTTTCATTGCCGATGTCGGACAGAACATCTGGGAAGAAATCAATTTTCAGCCCTCTACAAGTTCGGGTGGGGAGAATTACGGCTGGCGTTGCTACGAAGCGACCCATGATTTCAACGTAGAGTCGCACTGCCTCAGTATCTCGCATGTGCTCCCGATCCGTGAATACCAGCACAGCGGCGGACGATGTTCCATCACGGGAGGCTATCGCTACCGAGGCTGCAAAATTCCATTCCTTCAGGGCGAGTACTTTTTCGGAGACTGGTGTACCGCAGAAATATTCAGCATCTCCAGCGTGGCTGGAGCCCTGGATGAATTCACCAACCGAACTGCGGAATTGACCCCAGGAGGCGGTTTCACGATCGGCCGTATCAACTCCTTTGGGGAAGACGCCAATGGGGAAATTTACATCGTGGACTGGAATGGCCAGATCTTCAAGATCGTTCCTGAAACTCAGATCATCAGCGATACCGATTTCGATTGTAATGGGACCGTCGATGTAGAAGATCTCCTTGAACTGCTCGCGAAGTGGGGGATTTGTGATGGCTGTCGAGCCGATTACGACGGCAACCATGCCGTCGACGTCGAAGATTTGCTCCGACTGCTCGCAGAATGGGGTTGAGTCACGGGCTATTCATTGATCGACATCACTAATGTGGCCTTTTCCCTCTACGAATGGCGCAGTTATGAATAATCGTTGTCGTAGAGCGTTAGATGTATACTGCACTCACCACGCCCGATCTTGATCCAGGATTACGCATGTCGAAATCGATGACGACATGGGCATACTCGAAATCAGAATCATGGCTGTACCTGACGATTCTGCTTCTCCCCTTTCTGATCATTGATGGAATCAATCGGGGGTTCGCTCAAGACCTTCTTCCTCGTCACCATCCGGACAAACCATTTCGAACGACGCTTCACGATCTGCACCGACGCGACATGGTCACCGTCAAATTCAAGGATGGCCTTGATCTCTTCACGCAACAAGGACGGCTGTCGGATCGCGGGTCGAACGTCTATGAATCACTGATGCCGCTTGCGGAGGGCGTGGCCCAAGGACGTTGGTACCCCGTTTTCTCATCGCTTTCCGAAGCACGACTCGAGCAGATGCGCCTGACGGCCCAGCGATATCACGGTC
>JAPULD010000315.1 GCA_027295365.1 Planctomycetota bacterium | reverse complement strand
ATTGACACGAGAGGAACGCAGGGCCGGCAGAAGACCCGCAATGACGCAGGCCAGCGAAGCCGCCAGGAAGGCAAAGCCATAGACGCGTGCATCTGGATGAAAGTTGGTCTTGATCGGAATGTCGCCCGGCATGTTGTTGGTCATCGTCGTCAATGCCGAGGCGACGACTTCGGCGATGAATACGCCCACCACACCCCCCAACAAGGCCAGCATGAGCGTCTCGGTGAGCATCTGCCGAATGATGCGTCCTCGGCTTGCCCCCAAGGCCGCCCTCGTGGCGAATTCTCGACTGCGTGACATGCCTCGCGCCAAGAGCAGGTTCGCCACGTTGGCGCAGGCGATGAACAGCACCAGACTGACCAAACCCATGAACGCAATGGAGATCGGTTTCATGACCCCATACAACGAAGGCTCGGGCCGGGCGTCCTTCTCCCGGGCGACGATGAGTTCGATTCCCGTGTTCGAGTCCGGGTATTCCTCCCCCAGCCGCTTCGCGATCGTCTGCAGCGACGTTCGGGCCTCCTGGATGGCAACTCCTTCCTTCACGCGACCAACCGCTCGAAACATATGTGAATCACGATCCTCAAAAATCAACGCTACGTCATCCCGCAGCATGTGCATCGTGGTCAAGGGTAGATACACATCGATGTGGACGATCGTCTCGTTGCCGTTGAATCCCTCGGGCATGACGCCCGCGACGGTGTAGATGGATCCGTTGACTTCAAGATCCTTCCCGACGATGGATGGATCGCCGCCGTAGCTTCGTTGCCAGAAGTCATAACCCATCACCAACAACGCTTCGCCCCCGGTGGGAGCGAAATCATCGTTTTGAAACGTGGTCCCGTGCTGAGCGGGTGTCCCGTAGAGCGAAAAATAATCGCCGCTGGCGCAGATCGCCCACGTCCGCTCGGCGCGACCTTCACCCGAGATGCTGATCGGGAATGGCGTGTAAATGGCCAGCGCCTCCAGTTCATCGCATTGTTCCTTGTAATCAAGGAAATCGACGTAGGAGAGGCCATGCGGAAATTCCATGTGGTCGTCGCGGTTGGCCAGCACGACAAGCTCGTCGGGATTGCGAACCGTGGGCAATGGTTTAAAGAGGATTGAATTGACGATCGAGAAGATGGCGGTGTTCGCCCCGATCCCCAAGGCCAGGGTCAGCACCGCGGTGGCAGTGAATCCGGGCTTCTGAAGCAATGTACGTATGCCATAACGAATATCCTGGAGAAACATGTTCATGATGAACTCCTATTCATGACGCAAGGCAACCATGGGATCGACTTTCGTCGCTCGACGGACGGGAATGAACATGGCCAGCAAGGCCACCAGCGCCAGGACCGCCGTCAAGAGACCCAAGGTCGTCGGGTCGAAGGCCGAGACGTGGTACAGTTGACTGGCGATGATTCTGGAGGCGATCAGAGCCGCACCAAGACCGACGACCAGCCCGACACCGATCAGGATCATTCCCTGTTTCAGGAAGTATCGAACGACATCGCCACGATGCGCACCGAGCGCCATGCGGATGCCGATTTCCTTGGTTCGCTGGCTGACGCCGAATGACATCACCCCGTAGAGCCCGATCGAGGCCAGCAACAACGCGACGCCCGCAAACCCCCCCGACAGGGTTGCCGTCATTCTGGGCAAAGCGGTTTCATCGCTGATGAAATCTTCCATCAGCGCGACGTTGACGATCGGTTGGTCGGGATCGATCTCATGAACGATGTTGCGAATGGGCTCGGCCGACAGAAGCCCACGACTCGTCCTCGCCACGATCGTCATCGAAGGGCGAAAGGACTGCGCGTGCGGCGTGTACATGCGCCCCGATCGTTCCTCGCCAAGATTCATGTGCATGACGTCCCCCACGATGCCGACGATCCGCATCCATTCCTCCTCGGTTTCGCCATCCTCGAACGTGATGCGCTGACCGATCGAATCGCCTTCGGGCCAAAATTCATTGGCCATGGCCTCGCTGATGACGATGACGTTCGAAGATTCAGAATCGTCGGCGGTGGTGAAATCTCGTCCTTGCAACAACGGGATTCCCATGGTCTTGAAGTAGCCGGTCGTGACCACGTCGTAAAAGGCTCCATACCCCTCACCCGGCTCCGGTTCCGGAAGCCCCTCGATGAGAAAGCCAAGGCCCATCACGCTTCCAGAGAACGGGAGCGTCAGCACCGCACCGGCTTCCGAAACCTCGGGCAAGGCTCGCACGCGCTGCAACGTTTCCTGATAAAACGCAACCCGCATGGCTACGTCTTCGTATTTTGGCATGGGCAATGTCGTCCGCATCGTCAACACGGAATCTGGCTGAAACCCCGTGTCGCTGCGCATGAGTTGTTGCAGGCTTTGCGTCAACAGGACCGCCCCGACCAGCAACACCATGGACAGGGCGATCTCCCCCACCACCAGCGCCGACTTGAGCGACCAAGGCCCACGACCCAATGAAGCGGAATGATCCTGATCCTTCAGGGCTCCGACCAGATCCACGCGGCTAGCGCTCATCGCCGGGATCAACCCGAAGAGCAATCCGGTGATTCCGCTCAAGGCAATCGCAAACACCAGCACCGGCATGCTGAGGGAAAGCTCCGACTGAAGATACGCCGGAATTCGATCCGCGAACACAGTCGCCATCAAGTCGATACTCCAGAACGCGATCACGATGCCCAACAAGCCACCCGTCAAGGCCAGCACGAGACTCTCGGTCAGCAATTGACGCACCAGTCGGAATCGACCGGCCCCCAGTGCGCTGCGGATGCCAAGTTCACGCCCCCTTGAAGCCCCTCGCACCAGCAGAAGATTCGCGACGTTTGAGCAGGCGATCAGAAGCACCAGACCGACGGCTCCGAACAACATCAGAATCGCGGGTCGGATTCGCTCGGTCAACAACTCGCGCAACGGCACCAGCGCGATTCCACCGTTGCGATTTGATTCGGGATAGGCTTTTTCGAGTCGTTCGCCGATTAGGATCATCGCACTTTGGGCCTGATCCAACGAGACCCCCGGAGCCAGGCGACCCATGGATTGAAGATATTGCCGATCGCGATACGCCGCTTCCTCGTCGTCGAAGGCCATGGGGACCCAGTATTCACGACCGGAGGGGAATCCCGCACCGTCCCCCATGACGCCTATGACGGTGTACGGTGTTTCACTGAGCTGAATGATCTGTCCCACCAGTTCATGATTAGCATCGAATGCATCGCGCCAAAGCTCGTGACTCAGGATGACGGTCTTTGGTGCATCGACGTGATCGTCGTCCGGCGCGAATGGCCTCCCCAACATGGGGGAAACGCCCAACACCTCGAAGAATCCCGAAGTCACCCGCGCCCCAACCCGTCGTCTCGGCTCGGACGCCCCCGTCAGGTTGTGGATGACTGTACCCCACAACGTCATCGACTCAAACACGTCGTTCTGAGCCTGCCAGTCGAGAAAGTTCGCCGGGGCGACAGTGCCACGATCCGAGCCCGACTGCTCTTCAACCTGCCACAGTGTGACGAGGCGATCGGCCTCCGGGAAAGGAAGTGCCCCCATCAGCAAAGCGTACACGACACTGAAGATCGCAGTGTTCGCCCCGATCCCGATGGCCAGAGTCAGGATCGCGATCGTGGACATACCGGGGTTTCGAATCAATCCACGAAGCCCGAGTCGAATATCGTCATATGTCTGTCGCATAACTTTCTCCTATTCGTACCGCAAGGCTTCCATCGGATCGATTCGCAAGGCGCGACGGGCCGGCAGATAGGTCGCCAGCAAGGCCACGCCAAACAACAACACCATCACCGCCACATACGTCATGGGGTCGGCGGCGGTGACTTCGTACATGATTCCCTGCATCAGCTTGCCAAGACCGTAGGCCAGTCCCAGGCCCACGAAGATGCCGATCAACGTGAGCAGAAGCGACTTTTGAAGAACCAGACGCAACACGTCGGGCGATTGCGCGCCGAGGGCCATGCGGATTCCGATCTCCTTGGTGCGTTTGGAAATGTTGTACGCCATCAAGCCATACAACCCCACGGCGGCAAGGAACAACGCGATGGAGGCCAGGGCGGACAACAGGTTCTTGAAGATGTCCCACGCGCCGATGTCCTGGTAGATGATGTCAGCCATCGTCATCAACCGATAGATAGCCTGATCGGGATCAACCCGCCAGATGGCATCCTGCACCGAGGCGGCCACCGTCATGGGATCCGACTCGGTTCTCATCACGAAGGTCATCGTCCGGCGATCGGCCTGGGCGTGGGGCACGTACGCCTCGACCCGTGAATCACGATCGAGTCCACGGTGACGCACGTCATCCGACACCCCGATGACCGTCATCCAGGGTTTCTCATCGTCGTCGGTCTCTCCCCACATGAACCGCTTGCCCAAAGGCTCCTCGTCGGGCCAATAGGTTTCGGCGATTCGACGATTGACGATGACGACCAGCTGATTCTGTGCGTTGTCCTGCCAGGTGAATTCCCGACCGGCCAGCATCGGAATCCGCATCGTCTTGAAGTACTCGGGCGTCACGACCATCCGGCCGAAATGGATTTCCCGATCCGGATCCGGATTGTCGTGTCCTTCGATGGTGACGTTCGACCAGCTGTTGCTGCCGGCCAGCGGGAGGGTGCTGACGGCGCTGACGGATTCCACTCCCGGCACTTGCGAGATGTCCGTGCAGACTCGTTCGTAAAAGAGCGTTCGCTGCTCGAGCGAAACGTAGTTGTACTCAGGCAGCGACGTGCGCAACGTGAGCAGGTTGTTGGTGTCGAATCCAGGATCGACCTGACGCAATTTCGAGAAACTGCGGATCATGAGACCGGCGCTGACGACCAGGGCCAGAGCCATCGCAATCTGCCCGATCACCAGGACGTCGCGACCTCGATGCTTTGAAATACCGTCGGAGGAGGAACGCCCGCTCTCCTTGATGGTCTGAACCAGATTGAAGTTCGAAATCATCAGGGCGGGAATTAGACCAAACAACAAGGGGCTGAAGACCGACAAACCAAGCGTGAACAGAAGCACCGTATTGTCAAGTCGAATTTCATCCTTGCGCGGCACGTCATCGGGCATCACCGCCACGATCGCATCGACTCCCCAGAAGGCGAACATCGTGCCGATCACCCCCCCCAACAGCGAAAGGATCAGGCATTCCGTGACCATTTGAAGGACGATGCGCATTTTGCTCGCCCCGAGCGCCGTCCGGATCGCCACTTCCTTCTGTCGGACGTTGCCTCGAGCCAGAAGCAGGTTCGCCATGTTGGAACAGGCGATCAGCAGGACGAAAAACACCGCGGCCATCAGGGTGTACAACGCCATCTGTCCTTCTTCGCCCAGCACTTCTTCCGACAGGGATACCACGTTGACCGTCAGCCCGAGGTTCTCCTCGGGATACTCCTGTTCGAGCACCTTGGCGATGTTGATCAATTCGGCTTGCGCTTCATCATGACTGACGCCTTCGCGAAGACGAGCCATGATCTCGAAGTTGCCTGATCCGCGGGTCCATTTCTCGAGATCAAGCACCAGGGGACACCAAACGTCATCCCGGCCCCAGGCCTTTTCCATGGCGGGAGGCAGCACCCCGATAATCGTGAATTCCTTCTGATCGAGCGTCAGGGTCCGGCCCACCACTTCGGGATCGGCATTGAATCGGCGTTTCCAAAATGAGTCGAACAGCAACGCCACTTGATCACGGCCGAATGTCTCGGTGTCGGCACCAAAGGTTTGCCCTTGCACCGGCTCGACACCGAGCGTGGGGAGCAGACTGGCGGTGCAACGCACCGCGCGGATGCGTTGCGGACGATCCCCCCCGCGCCCGGAGAGCGTGTAGCTGACTGTCGTATAGAGCCCCATGTTCTCGAACGAATTCGATTGGGCCTTCCAGTCGAGGTAATTGGGAAGGGAGACGTTGCTGGTGGTCCAGCCCTCGGCAGGATTGGCTCCATAGAGGTAATACAGATCACCGGGCGATTCGTACTCCATGGGCTTGAGCATCATGCCGTACACGATGCTGAAGATCGCGGTGTTGGCGCCGATGCCGAGGGCGAGCGTGAGAACGGAGATCAACATGAACCCGGGGTTCTTGAAGAGCACGCGAAGGCCGAATCGAAGATCCTGAATCAAGTTCATGGTTCAACTTCTTATTCACATCGCAATGCGGTCATGGGATCGATGCGCGTCGCCCGACGGGCGGGGAGGTAGGCCGCCAACAAGGCGATGATCAGGATGAGTGCGGGAACGAGGGAGAACGTCAGCGGATCCGTCGTCGTCACCTCGAATAGCAGGCTCGTGAGAACCCGGGTCAGGATGAACGCCACCAGGAGTCCGAGGCCGATCCCCCACAGTGCGAGCCCCAGTCCCCGGCGTACCACGAGCCGCAGCACATCGCGCTGCTCGGCACCGAGCGCCATGCGCAGACCGATTTCCCGGGTGCGCTGGAAGACCGTGTACGAAATCAGGCCGTAAACCCCCACTGCCGCCAGGCACAGGGCAATGAGGCCGAACAAACTCATGAGCAGCATGATGAAACGCGGCTGGGCAACGGACTCCCAAAAAATGTCCGCCATCGTTGACATCCCCTGGACGGGGAGTTGGTCATCGATCTTCCACACCGTCTCTCGAAGGGCGGTCATCATCGCTTCCGGTCGAGTCTCGACGGTGGCAATCACCGTCATCATGTTGAGCGGAAACTGCCTTGCCGGGAGATAGAATCCCGGTGCCGTCTCCTGATCGACGCCGAGAAACTTGACGTCGCTTACGATTCCAATCACTTCGAACTCAACGGTCGCCGCATCGCCCCAACCAAAGTAAGGCGTTGTGTAGCGCACAATCTGACCGAGGGGATCCTCGTTCGGGAAATACCGATGAACCAACGCTTCGTTGATGATCATGACGCCCGGGTGATCCTTGTCGTCCTCCGGCGCGAAATGCCGACCTCGGAGCATCGGGATGCCCATCGTCTTGAAGTAATCGAGACCGATGGAACGAAAATGACCGTTCGGCGATTGCCCCGGCTCCGGGGTGGGCCGGCCCTGGATACGGAACCCCCCCGTCCAGTTGGATTCGAGCGGATGGTTGTAGGCGTAGGTGGTGTTGAGTACGCCGGGCAGCGCATCAATCCGTTCTTTCAACTCTTCGAAGAATCCGTTGATCTGCTCCCACTCGGGGTATTGCGAGGGCGGTAGGGTAATGTCCATGGTGACCGCGCGGTCGGTGCGGAATCCGGGATCGACCTTTTCCAGTTGCCGAAAACTCTGGATCATCAACCCGGCCCCGATGACCATGAGCAGCGCGAGGGCGACCTCGGACACCACGAGGGCGTTCCGAATCCGGGTTGCCCCGCCGGATGGCATGGAGCCCCGGCTTTCCGAATGCAGCTTCTCGCGAAGGCTGCCATGACTGATGCGAAGCGCGGGAAGAATGCCGAACAAAATCCCGGTCCCGATGGAAACGAGCAGGGTGAAAAGGAGAATTCGACCATTGATGCCGATGCTTTGGGTGAGTGGCGATCCGTCGGGAATGAGGCGCCCCAGAAGGTCGATCCCGAAGCTCGCCATGATCAGTCCGACGCCTCCACCAATCAGGCCTAACATCGTGCATTCGACGAGCAGTTGGCGGATCACCCGCCCTCGACTGGCGCCCAAGGCGATGCGGACCGCGAATTCCTGTTGTCGCGAAGTCGATCGCGACAACAACAGATTGGCGACGTTGACGCAGGCGATGAAAAGCACCAGTCCCACGGATCCGAAGAGAATCAGCAGGGAAGGCCTCAGATCGCCGACCAACTCGTCGCGAAATGATTTCACCTCGACCCCGAGACCCTCGAACGCCGCGGATGAAGCCTTGAGTCGGCCGGCCACCACGTTCATCGCCTCCTGGGCCTGCTCCATCGTGACCCCCGGACCGAGGCGGGCGATCGAGCCGCAGATAAAGCTTCGGCCGGTCTCCGGGGCGGCCATATCGAGCTGCATGGGAAGCCAGATCTGACTATGCTCGTGATTGAAGGAAATGCGAGCGCCCGGCATCGGCCACGCGGGAACCATGGTGTCGGGCATGACGCCCACGACCGTGAACGCTTCGCCTTCCAGCGTGATGACTCGCCCCAATACGTCCGGACTCGAGGCGAAACGACGCTTCCAGACTCGCTCCGAAAGAAGCACGACGTTTTCTCCGCCCGGTTGATCTTGCTCCGCGTTGAACACCGAACCGAGCAGAGGCTCGATCCCCAACACCTCGAAATAGGCTTGATTCGCCTTGAGACCCTGCAGGATCTCGGGATCGCCTTCACCGGTCAGCGCCCACCCTCCCGCACGAAAGAGGCCCATGGAAACAAAGTTGTTGTCTTGCCGAGTCCATTCAACGTAGCTTGTGGGTGAAACCCGCCAGGCTTTGCCGTCGTCCTGCTCAACGGTTTCCCAGAGAACGGCGAGCCGGTCACTCT
>JAPULD010000314.1 GCA_027295365.1 Planctomycetota bacterium | reverse complement strand
CGCAGCGTCGGTGATGTCTTGAATATCTCAGGCCGGCCATCTCGCAACGGCCTCCCCACAGCAACGCTGGTTCGCTAGAATTCGTGCGAAGGATCATCACCATGGACACGAACGACCCCCCGATTGTCGTCGAACAAACTTTCAACGCTCCCATCGCCACGGTCTGGAAGTCCATCACGGACCTGGACCAGATGCGCCAGTGGTACTTTGAGACGATTGAGGAATTCAAGCCCCAAGTCGGATTCGAATCTCGGTTCACGGTTTCCTGCGAGGACCGGGAATTCATCCACGTGTGGACCATCACCGACGTCGTTCCCGAGCAACGAATTGCATATGGCTGGCGTTACGAAGGAATCACCGGCAACTCAACCCTCGTGTGGGAGTTGTCCGATACGCCCGAGGGCACGAAGTTGACGCTGACGCACACCGTGCTCGAATCCTTTCCCCAGGATGATCCCATGTTCAGCCGCGAAAGCGGCCAAGCCGGGTGGGATTTTTTCATTCACGAACGCCTCAAGGCCTTTCTGGAACCACAAAGTTCGCAGACCTGATGTGGTGGCGATCCCGGGGAAGTCGATGGGGGAAGAATACCGGGTTGGTATGGTCGATCACTCGGACAGATTGATGCGATGCATACAATCATCCCCGAGTAACTCTGGCTCGGATATGCCGTCGATCTTCGCAATCCGGCCATGCGAGGAAACACACCCGCATCCGAGCGATGCCAGAAGGTCGTGGCGACCTTTCAACCGGTCCGGATGAGCCAAAATGCACGATTGTTGTCGGTTGTCGATCATGGAGGAGTGGCATTTCTTCCGATGACAGGGCATTGGCGAGTTGTCTCGTCATTGTCGCCCAGTCCTGCAGATTCGATCCGGAGCATTGGGCTGCGTTTCGATTGGTGACGAAAGGAAACATTGTGCCGAAGGATTCTCAATCTGGACACTTCCTCTTCAGGCCGCCTTTCGCGCTTTCCGTGATCTCTCTGTTTTGCCTCGCGCTGGGGATCCTGGTCACCCCCGATCGACTGATCGACCTTGGCCCGATGCGCATGAGCCTGACTTCTGACAACGATTCGGTCCGGCAGATCGCGTACATCGAAGTGCATGCCTTTCGCATCGCGCTCATCCTCTTCGCGATCACCCTCACCACCATGGCGCTCACATGGAAGCGAATCGTCTGTTCAACATTCGTGAAATCGATCGATGCCCATGAAGCTTTGACCGACAAGTGTCACCAAAAGAACTCATCCCTCTTCAATGCATCGTTATGGATCATGCTTGGCTCTGCCATGTGCGGCTTCCTCTACATCGCCCTGGGGGCGCGTTTCTTTTCTCCTGCTCAACTGGCGATGATCCACGGGGAAGACGGGGTCCTCGAATACGCCTCAGTCCTGTTTTTTCTCATCAGCAGCATCTTGGCCGCGCTGCTCGCGGTGCGATTTTCCGGACTCAAGTCCCGCATGATCATGCATGGGCTTCTGGCCTTTCTCTTCTTTGTCATGGCGGGCGAGGAGATCAGTTGGGGGCAGCGCATCTTCGACATCGAGACGCCTGAGATGATGAAGGGAGCCAACGTCCAGGATGAAATCAACCTGCACAACATGTTCGGGTATTTCGCAGACCACCTCTTCATCGCCGCGATCGGGCTTTACGGCTTCGTCCTACCCGTCGTGGTTCATTTCAAGCCGACGATTCGCAAGCTGGTCGATCTCATGGGCATTCCAGTCGCCTCGCTGGGCCTCGCCATCGGATTCCTCACGGCGTCGTCCTTCCAGCGGTGGCTCGTGAATCGCGTCGTCGAGTTTCCGCCCGGATTCAGAATTGAAGAGCTTCGTGAAATGCTGATCTCCATTGCCCTGTTCCTGCTCATGGTCGAATCATGGCGGCTGTCACGTGGGTATCGAAAGCAACGAGCGATTCAGTCCGATTCCGGTTGAAGTCGCTTGATCAACTGAGCATGCTCTGGCCATCGGGTCACCAACTCATCAATCAATCCGGGGGTCGCCAACTCGAAATCGACCCACTCGAACCCCGGGGCCACGGTGCACCCAAGCAAGGCGTATGCATTCGAATCCGACTCATCCGCCAGCGCCGCCCCTTGCCACACGTGGGCCGGGACGACGACCTGGGGTCGCTCACCATGCAGCAGATCATGGCCGATCATTTCGATCCGCGAGGAGCCATCCTCGAACAGCTGCAACTGCTTCACCCGGGCCCCAAGATAAAGATGAAACACCTCATCGGACTTCACCCGGTGCAGGGCCGAGGACTCCCCTGCCTTCAACAGGTAATAGATCTGCATGCTGAAACATCGATCGCTTCCATGTTCAGGCAAAGCCGAAGCCGGAATGAACGGCTCACGAGCACGATACGTCTCGATGAACCACCCGCCTTCCCCCGGGAGTGGCTCAAGGCCAAGTTGGTCGATAATGTCATTTGCAGTCGCCATCGGTTCATTGTACGTTTCCTGCCACTCACAATGTTGAACTCGGAACTCCACCATGAATGACACCTTTGCCACCGTACTGAACTGCATGGATGGCCGCCTGCAGGTTCCCGTCGTGCTCTATCTGCTGGACCGGTTCGGCGTCGATCACATTGACACCATCACCGAATCGGGCATGGTGCGATTTCTCTCCGACTTGCCCGACACCCCCCAGTGCGAATTGACCTTCAACAGCCTGGGCATCTCGATCAAGGCACACGGTTCGAAGCAGATCGCGGTCGTGGCCCATCATGGTTGCGCGGGCAATCCCATCCCCGACGATGAGCATCAGACCCAGTTGGAGGTCGCCGTCGAATATGTCAAGCGACATTTCCCCCAATGCGAAGTCCTCGGCCTGTGGGTGGACTCGGACTGGGTGGTCCATGAAGTGTTCAGCGTTTGAGCACGGAATCGCTTGGATCGCCGTTCCTACCAACTTTGGGAAGTTGGTCAAGCCGGCGCTCATCATGTTGGGTCACGCCCCGTTCGGCTTGAGATACAACAGCACCGCGAAGTAGTGACAGACGCTTCCCGTGAGCACGAACAGGTGCCAGATCGCGTGGTTGTAGGGT
>JAPULD010000313.1 GCA_027295365.1 Planctomycetota bacterium | reverse complement strand
GATCGTGCTCAACCTGATGGGCATCTACGCCATCACCGATCTCATCAGCGCGAGCATCGACCTGATCCCCTTCACGATTCCCCTCATCGGGCTGCTGCCCCTGTTCATCTACATCGGACTGCTCGCCCAGAGATTGGAAATCGAATTCAGCGAGGCGGTCATCGTCGGATTGCTCACGTTCCTGGCCAAGATGTTCATCGTCATCGCGCTTATGAGTTTGGTGATGTGATGGGGAGGAAGCATCTTTACGAAAATGCCGTTCCGCATTCGGGGCAACAGGCATGAACTGAACCTTGGAGATTGTACCTACAACGAGGACACAATCCCTGGAGAAGACGCCTTCGATGGAGGTGATGTCGGAATAGAAGTCGGATAATGACTGGGGCGATCACGAGAAGCACAATCCCGATGAACAAGGCGGAATCATCCGTCAACACTGGGACCGTTTGCATTCCCGGGCGTTGTTCAAAAATGTGACTCTTGGCAGCCACGATGCTTACCAGCGAGCCCAAGACAAGTAACACCAAAATAATCCGGAGACGCCTCATGTGTTCATTGTAGACGACTTGCTAGGGGATTGGCGTCTCTTCCTGGGTTTCGATGAGTCCAACATCATTGCAAAGCGAAACTGTCTCGTAACGAGCCGCGACCGTCAGGAACAGCAGAATGGTGGGGAGGTGTTTCATGCTCGCCTCACTTCAGTGCCGCATTCGGGGCAGATGCCGGATTCGTTTCCGGTGAGGTTGTATTGGCATGATGCGCAAAGCTCGGGATCGATCCGAAATTGAAACCGGCCCAGCGCCGGGATGGCGCGAAGAATGATGAAGGTGCACGTCAGGAAGAGCGTTCCCTGGATCACTGCCTGCACGCCGGTGACGACACCCAGGAGAAGAACCACTCCGATGATGAAACCGAAGGTCCAGAGATCGGAGGTTCGGATCAACAGCGTGTGATTCGCAAAGGGCAGCGACAGATGGCCCCTCCAACGGGACAAACTGATGCACCTCGTCACGATCGCGAAGAAGAAGATGTTGATGATAAATCCGGGGCCCGAGGGCATGAGATTGAGCCTTCGCCAGTCGACGTTCGTCCAGGTATACCCCTTCAGATTCGCCGGCTCGAAAGCGTCAAAAGGCCATCCCCACTTCGGCACTTGAACGAATCGGAGAAAGACGGGAGGAATGGGGGTACTGCTCGGGGGACTGTAAGGATAGACAAAGACCGGATTGCTGAGCGCCGTGGGCTGGTACGAGGACCCCTCACTGAGCATCAGAAGGCAGGCCACTAGTGCGTTGATCACCACCCCAAACAACAAACTCAGAAGAATGATCCGGAGAATCCCCATGGCATCATTGTAGACGAATTAGAGTGAGCGGATTCGATTTCTTAACGAGCCACCACCGCTACCATGCTCCCATGAATGTCCTGCTCATCGGCTCCCGAGGTTGTGGCAAGTCCACGTTGGGAAGACTTGCCTCTCAAATACTCGATCGCACCTTTGTCGATCTCGATGATCGGGTGCTGGCGTGTTTCGAGGAGTCCAGCGTCATTGACATCTGGGCCACTCATGGTGAAGCGGCCTGGCGACTGGCCGAACAAGAGACGCTGGAAATCGCGCTGAAAACAGATGACCAGATCATCGCGCTGGGGGGTGGGGTACCCATGATCGATGCCGCCCGACGGCGCATGGAAGACGCTCGGCAATCAGGCGAGGTGGCCATCGTGTATCTACGTTGTCCGATCGATGAATTGCAGCAAAGATTGCGGCAAGAAACCGGTGATCGTCCCGGTCTACTGGGTGATGATCCCGTCGCGGAGATCGAGGCGGTACTGGCAGCGCGCGAGCCAACCTACCGGACCCTGGCGGATCATGTGTTGGACATGGGGGGGCAGACGATTGAGGAATCAACGGACTCACTCGTCGATTGGATCCGCGCGCAATTAAAGCCATGACCGTCTACAGATTAATCTTGAATTGAAATGGTTCCGGAGGTTAGCGACCGACCGGCGTCAGACAACGTCCCATGCGACGCTTGCGGTTGATCAGCTTGCGACCAGCCTTGGTCTTCATCCTCGAGCGGAATCCGAATTGGCGGACTCGCTTGACGTTGCTCTGTCGTCTGGGGTAATGCATCGCCATGGCGGTACTTCCAATGATCTCGAAAATGGTTGAAAACGACCACCAGATATGTCTCGGGTGGTCCGAAGGGGCGTACTGTAGCGACCTGAGGGGGCTTGGGCCAGCCCATGAATATGGGTTTTTTAGCCCTTCCACTTGGGTTTGGTCTGATTATCACCAAATTCATGCCTTATTCGAGCCGATCTGTTTATCATGAAGCAGTGGAAGCAGGGGTTGCGGAAGCCCCTCGGACGCGTTTTCCAGTCGCCTGGCGATGACTCAGGCGCCTGAAAAGCCCGCCCGTTTCGCGTTGAGGCAAGGTGAAGGGCACCCATCGGGATTCCCGGAACCAAACCCATGAACGCCGTCATCAGGCGGGCCCACCATGGATCCCCAAGAAATCGAACGACTCGAGCAGATGCTGGGTCATACCTTCAGCGATCAAAGCCTGCTCAAGAAGGCGTTGACGCATGCGTCCCTGGCCGACCATCGACTCGACAGCAATGAGCGGCTTGAGTTCCTGGGCGATGCCATCCTGGGCATGGTCGTCTGCGAGGAGCTCTTCCGAAAATTCGACCAGGAACTCGAGGGAGAACTGACGAAGATCAAATCGACCGTGGTCAGTCGCCATACCTGCGCCGAAGTTGGCGACAAGCTGGGCCTGGTCCAGTTCATCAGGCTGGGCAAGGGGATGGCGAATCGCGAGGACCTGCCCGGCTCGGTGGTCGCTGCGATGTTCGAGTCCCTGATCGGTGCGCTGTTTCTCGATGGGGGTATCGATCTCGCCCGGAAATTCATCCTGGGCGAGTTGGCCGAGCGTATCGAGCACGCCGCCCAATCTGGGCATCAATCAAACTTCAAGTCCGTCCTGCAACAGTCGGCCCAGCAACTCCTCGATGCGATCCCCCAATACGTCGTCCTCGACGAACAGGGCCCCGACCACGCCAAGTGTTTCGAAGTGTGCGTTGAAATGAACGGGCAACGATTCGGATCGTCGTGGGGGCCTTCCAAGAAGCAGGCGGAGCAGCAGGCCGCCCTGAATGCACTGTTTGAGCTGGATATTGTTTATCAAGGCGACGATGACCACATCCACGTGCGCGATATCGAAGGGATCGCCGCCCGGCAGCAGGCCAAAGCCCTGGAAAACTGAATTGGTTTGATCGGCTAGGAGCCTGCGGTCAGCCACCAGATGAGGAAGGCATTGGCCATCACGGCACACGCAATGGCCACGCCCCATCGAATCCACAATGCCATGTTCTGATGATGGCGTCGCTGAACCGGTTCAATCATCTTCAAGGACCCGATGGCCTGATCGGGACGAAGCCCTCGCCTGGCATGATCCTGCACGATCGCGATCACGAGGTTGGCGTCGAATGGACGCAGGCCAAGCGATTTGGCGGTGTGAACCAGTCTCTCTCGGCGTTCAGGCGTAAGGGTCGAGCCTTGCAATGAGGCATAGGCCTTGGCCGCCATCACCCACCGGGGATCGGTCGGGTCGAGACTGGCATCGTTCGAGGCCAATCGATTTTCACGGATGATCGCTTGTCGCGCCTCACGCTTGGTGATCCAGGTATCAATGGCCTGGGGATCATCAGTCCCGACGAGACGCAGATGACCGGGTTGTGAGGGGATGGATGACATTGAATCGATTCGTGAAAGGCGTTCTTCATTCAAAGGAACCGGGGGGGTTCCTGGGGTTCTCGGACGTTGGCAGCGCGATCCTGATCGCGCTTCGTCATGTTCTACCCTATCGTGTGATGGTCCCGACGCGAGGAAAAACTGCGTACTCGAAGTCGCCTTGGTGTTCGCCATGGGGTCTGGGTAAGCGTGGCAAGTTTCGATGCGTCGGGAGGTCTCCCTGCACTTCGTCCGTTTACCCGAAGTTTCTTGCATCCGGCTATCGAATGGCGGAAAACGTACGGGGTTTGCCGCCTTCGGTGTTGTAGATGGTCATGTGGCCATTCCCATCCGTGTCCGCGCCGGCCCCGAAGATCTGATTGCCATGTCCGTTTCGGATGCCGATTTCTCCACTGACATGATCGGGACCATATCCGACGATGAAGATCGGGATGCCTCTATTGTTGAAGATGTTCATGGCCCCGCCATCCTGGTGCGCCCCGGTGAGCAGGATGCGTTGCTGCTGATCGTTGAGCAGGGCGAAGACGCCGCCCACCTCATGGACGGAACTGAGCGCGGCGACTGTCTGCCCGTTGAGATTGCTCACTTCGACCTTGCCGCCTCCATTGGGCTGCGTATAGGCGGTGAAAATCGATCGGCCGGTCTTGTTCCAGAGTGATGTCGCCGCGCCATCCCGGGTGGCATACGCGCCGTAGACGTTGACGCCATCCTTGTTCCAGAGGGCGATGTCGCCACCATGCGCCGATCCGGACAGACGCAATAAGTTCTGCTTGGTCTTGTTCCAGAGGTCCAGCTGGCCTCCGAACGCACTGGAGGAGAGGGCTAGTACCAGATGCCCATCGTCATCGACGACCTCGAATCGCTTGGCTTGGATGACCTCGGAGATGGTGCTGGATTGGTTGGCCGCGAGCGTCCCGAGTCCGATCAATCCGAATACCAGCATGAGCATGACCCCTCGATATCGACGCAAGTCGCGACGGCTACGAGTGAGGTCCAGTTCAAGGGCAGAAAGGCGACGTTCGATCGCATCGATATTGGACATCTTTGGAAAACTCCGGGCTGAAAGATTCAGGCTTGTTCTGAGGGGATTTATCGGCGCAATGCAACCGCCTCTGATCCAACGAATCAGACTCGGTGAAATTGCGGGTGAGTTTTCCAGTTATCCGGTCGTTGTCTTCACTTTTGCCCAGCCCTGAGCGTACAAATCGGCTCGAACCGGCAGATAACCGGGGTAAGCGATTCGACGCTGATCGATGAATGAGCGGTCCAAAGCGACGACATGAACCGGGTCGGTCGTCTCGACCATGATCGAGCTGTCGGGGGCGACCACCAGTGAAGGGCCTCCCATCCCCACCCCATCGGGTCCGGGCCGGTTGACCGAGACAATGTATGTGCAACTCGTCACCGCGTTGGCCTGGAAGACAGGCTTCCACTTCCAATACGTCTCGGCCTCGGTCGCCCTTGGATTGACGATTAGCTGAGCCCCCATCGCGGCAAGGATGTGCGTCCCCTCGGGGCGGTTGATGTCCGAGCAGATCTGCACTCCCAGAGGCATCCGAAAACCATCGATGACGGTCGGAGGATCGACCCCCGGTTCGTAATGACTCGTTTCCCAGAAGGCAGGCTCCTCGGGGAGATGCCATTTCTGGTGGGTGCCCAGCAGCTCGCCATGGGCATCGAATACGAGGCTGGTGTTGTAACGCGAACCGGTGTCGGGATTGCGCTGGATGACGCCCCCGACGAGCCCGATCCCGACGGCACGGGCCGCGTCGGCCTGCATTTGATGACTCGGCCCTCCCGGTTCCTCCGCGTGTTCGTCCCGCGCGTTTTTGGTGGCGGGAGCCCAGGGCAAACAAGGAATCTCGGGCAAGACCGCGAGTTCCGCACCAAGCTGTTTGGCCTCGCCCAGTCGATCGGCCAGACGTTGCCGTGGATTGTCATCGTAAAAGACGTCGGTGATGAGGGCGACTTGGAAGCGGGTCTGGTCATTCTGGTCATTCATGGGGGAAAGCGTAGCCTTGGATGACGATTTGTGAAACTCGGATTCGCCCGATATGGATCGGTTTGCCGAAGGGCGGGGGAGTGAGCATCGTTTGATGCGAAGACTTGTGAAAGTTCGAAATCCATGGAAACGTTTGCGCACCGACAACTCAAGAAGCTCGCCTTGGCGTTCCTCCGAAAGCTGGGATGCATGGTCTTCGCCGAGGAAGTGCGATGTCCGATTTCTCGATACCGCGTGGATGCGGCGGGGTATCTCGATCGACAGCCGAGTCGGGCGATTCGCAAGGCCTGGGCGAATGCGCCGAGTCTCGAATCGTTGTATGAAACTCATGGCGACGCCAAACGCTGGTGGCGATGCCAGCCTCGGACGATTCTCATCGAGTGCAAACAGTCGAGGGCTGATTTCCTGCGTGACAATCGGCACCTGGATTCATTGCTCAAGCGACGCACAGCGCTCCAAGGCATCCGGGGATCGATCGAGGAGCGTCAGATCAAGCGTCTTGAACCCCAATTGAGAAGATCCGGCACCACGCTGTTTCCGGAGATGGACGACTGGGATTTCAATGGCAGTCGTCTGGCCTCGTATCGAGACACCATGCGGAAACTGCGTCACACCGAAGCGCAGCTCTATGGTCAGACAAAGTTCCACATGATCGCGCGCTATCGACTCGCCGACCGGCTGTTCATCGCCGCCCCGAAGGGGATGCTCAGGCCAGGTGAACTTCCCCTGGGGTGGGGTTTGCTCGAATGTCCTCCTCAATGTCTGCAACAAGAGAATGAGGAGGACTCGTTGTTCGACGAACCGCCCCGGTTGAGCATTCGCCACGATGCAGTGGAGTTCACCGCGCCGGAGCCCCTTCGGTTGCGACTCCTGCGAAACATAGCCGCCGCGGCGAGCTTCAGTTCGCTCGTGCTGAATCGTGCCGTTCAGGATCACGCCGATAGCCATTGAATCGGAGCGCGCTGTCGCTCTGGTCGATCGATGCAGGCATAATCAAAACCGGAATCACACCCTGAATTGCTTCATGACTTGCAGTTCAATGTGCCCATTCGATACAAGCTGTTTCAGGCTGAAGGCTCTCAAGGTCATGCGAAGAAAATATTCACCATGTCAAGAAAACACTACGGCGCAAGTTAGTGTGTTACTCACTAAGTTGTAGTTGAAATACACACTTTGTAATATCTCCGGATTCGGTGATGGAATCGTCCACGCGCGATTGCGCTGCACATTGAAGTGAGGACAATAGCTGCCGTTGGAGAAGACGAACTTGAATCGTTCCGCTTTCTTCGGCATCAGTCTTGTTGAAGAATAAACGAACCGCTCAGTCAAGGAAGGGATCCAATGAAATACCATCGACTCAAGGCGTGCCTCGGAAGCTTTTTCATCTGCGGCTGTGTGGGGCTCGTTCAGGCCCAGTGCGACTCACTTGTGGACCCGGATGCCGAACGCAACGACCGATTCGGAGTTGACGTCAGCGTCTCAGGCAGCATCATGGCGGTCGGGGCTCCGGGCGACGACGTCCGGGGGGCGGATTCTGGAATCGTGTTCATTTTCGAGAAAGATTCCAACGGGAACTGGAACAAGACCGCGACCATCAAGGCCGGGGACGAGGGCGACAACTTCGGCACATCTGTCAGTCTCGACGGAAAGGCACTCCTGATCGGCGCCCCCGATGCCGACAACGGGGGGCGGGTCTATCTGTACGAAAAGAAGGACGGCAAATGGAAGCAGATCATCAAGCTGAAGGCCAACGATCGCATCAATGGCGACCGGTTCGGAGCTTCGGTCGGCCTGGCGGGCGGCAAGGCGATCATCGGGGCCCCCGAGGCGGATTCGGGAAACAAGATTGACGCGGGGGAAGCTTACATCTTCAAAAAGAGCAACGGGCAATGGAAGCAGCAGGCCAGAATCCGGGCCGGCGATCGAGGCACGAACGATCGATTCGGCACTTCGGTTGGCATCTTTGAAAAGGACGTGATCGTTGGTGCCCCGTTCCACGACGAGACTGATCCCGACGTCGGGGCGATCTACTTCTTTCATTTCGGCAACAACAGTTGGACTCAGAAAACGCAGAAAAATGGCCCCAGCGACGACGCGGAATTCGGCACGTCCGTGAGCATGGGCGACGGGTGGGCCGTCGCGGGCCAGCGCAAGATCTGGAAGGGCCGGGTCTACAAAAAGAAGACCGATGGGAGCAACAAGTGGGAGAAGAAGACCGAACTGGTGCCCAACAATTCGGCGGTCTACGTCGACGAGGCCGACTTTGACGTCGATGTTCACATCAACGGCGACCGGATCGTCATGGGCGTTTCGACCGACGACAACGACGTACCCGGTTCCGCGTTCATCTACAAGCGGTTCGATGGCGTCTGGGTCCACGTCGCCGAGCGACGCAGCCTGGCGTCGGCCACCGAGAAATTCGGAGGCGCCGTCAGCCAGGCGGGGACCGAGTCGATCATCGGCGCCGCCGGGAGCGACGACGACCGGGGCATCGTCTACGCGTACGATCCCGAGGTGGGGCCGGTCGACGAATTTTTGGTCAGAGTTGGCACGCATGCGGGGGGAGACCTCAAATCGCTCAAGAAACCGGAGGACGGCAAGACGTTTAAAATCGACAGTGGCACCACGCAAGGGGGCTCCAAGCTTTCGATCCTGCTCCTCGATTTCAAACCCGCGCAGACAGCGCCACGGCAACTCCAGTTTGCCTTGCGCATCAAATCGACGGTGGCCGACGTCCGGACGAAGATTTATCTCTTCAATCACGACACCCAGCGTTGGAATCTGCAAACGACTTTCAGCGAGTCGTCGGGATTCGAGACGCATCCCATCCAGATCTTCGATCCCGTGGACTACATCGATCCCGAATTGAACCTGGTCACGATGCGCATCCGCAGCTTCCGGCCCGGAGGGGATGCATTTCGAGCAGTCTACGACTTTGTCGAGATGACGTCATGCAAGTAGCAATTGCAAGAACATCTCGTGAATCACAGGTAATGGGAGAAAATTAAACGTGAAGAACAAACGAAACAGCGCAATTAAATCCTCGGGTGCATCTTGTGTTTCGTGGGCTTCGCCCACGCCCAGTGTGACCTCATAAAGGGCTCGGGCCTCGAGGCTCAGGACCGGTTAGGAAAATTGTCTTCACAGGCTTCGCACCCAGTCTTGCCTCGTGATCGGTCTTGGTGGTCAGAATAGGAATATCGAGAGAAAAAACCAGACCATGGCAAAGTCGAACGCAACCAACAAGCCGATTAATATCCAGCCACCGATTACTTCCTCTTTGTTGTGCTTTCGCCGTTCAAGACTGGAGGGAGGCCTTCGCGATCGAGTCCCGCATTCGGGGCTTGTGAAGTGATCCCCATCATGCCCGATGAGCGAATAGCCGCAGGAAGGGCACATCGGGGGCCAACGAGGAATTGAGAATGAACCGGTGATGAGCAAGATGCCCGCCAGCAGGAACACAACATTGATCACCAGGAAGGCGCACGGAAAGACGATCATTACGACCCCGGCTTCACCGCCTGGGGATAGATCAGCACCCGGTCATGGCTGAGCAGGATCAGGTCGTTGGCTCCATCACCGGTGACATCGACAATGACAGACTGGCTAGGCTGGAATTCCCGGGGCTCGCCCCCCGAAAAGATCTTGCTCTCGAAGACCTGGAATCCCATGGCGTAGAGCATTCGCCTCGCCTCGGTGAAGGTGAAGATCTCGAGCATCTGCTCGCCCGCATCGAGGGAGATCAAATCAACGAAGCCGTCGGAGTTGATGTCGCCCGAGACCAGTTCATGCTGATACCGGTTTTCATCGCTGGTACGCCAAGTGGCGAATTCGCTGAGGGCGATGCGCTCGCCTGAGAGTCGAATGATGGCGAAGCCGTCATCGCCGATGGCGAGGATGTTGTCCTGGCCATCACCCGAGAAGGTGCCGGCGTGGATGGCGCTGAAGGAAAAGCCCCGGATGAAGATGGATTCCTTTTCGATCCATTCGCCATTGGTTCGGTGCATGAAGACGAGACGATCGTTGGCCTCGTCGGCCGCGACGATCTGCTGATCCAGCATGGTCAACGACACGAGCTTCGAGGCACTGTCGCGGACGTTGATCTGATTGACCACTTGCCAGCCCGGGCTGACTCCGGGGGGCGGGTCGGTCTCGTAGCGCACGGCCCGGACGAAATTCTTTTCTGCAATGAGCAGTTCCATGCGTCCATCGCCATCGATGTCGAACACCGCCGTGTTGTCGCTGGTGGCGGACTTGACGAGTCCATACTGGCCCATGTCCTTGGATTCAGTGAGTTCAAATCCCTCGTCCGTGGCATAGAGCATCGTCATGGGCTTGTCACGGGTGAACAGCAGCAGGTCGGTGCGACCGTCCTGGTCGGCGTCAAGGGCAATGATCGTCTCGGGGGCGCGGCTGAGCTTGCCCAGCTTGATGCTGGACCGCTCCCCATCCATCGCCAACAGGTCGATCTGGTAGTCGCGACCTTTCTTGACCACCACCGCCACGTGGGGGCCCGATTCAAGATGCACGATGTTCATTGCCACCGGCGTCATGCCCTCGGAGATGTTCAGGGGACTCGGGAAGGGAACGCCCTGGGGCCCGACGTCGCAGCGACCCACCACGCCTTCCTTCTCCGACAACACGAAGAGTTCGGCGTCGCCATCCCCGTCGATGTTCGAAGCCACGAGATAATCCAGTTCCGACAGGCTCGGGTAGGGAACACCCGTCTGCAGGCCCTTGCCCTCGATCTGGCGATAGACGACGATCGTGTTCGCCTCGGTGTCGGTGGCGACCAGGTCGAGCAGGCCATCCCCATCCACATCGACCACGACGTGGGCGCGTTTGCGATTTCCCGAATCGGAGAAACTGAAGACCCGCAGATCCGCTTCCCGATCACCCGAACTCTTGGTGGGTTCCTTGTCCACGTCGTACAGCACGATGCGTTTCGAGGCCCGCTCGATGACGGCGATGCTGGCCGCCTTCCGCCCGGGAAAACGCACGGCGTCGAATTCTCGCAACGCTGGCATCTCGAAACGATGCTGGGCTCCCAGCGAAGCTTCGCCTGCCTCGTACCCCCCGAACCATATTCGAACGGGGGCCGAGTCTTCAGGAAGAATGCAGGCAATGTCGTGGTGGCCGTCGCCATTGAAATCCTCGACGAAGAATGCGACGGCGCCATTTCCCGCGATCAGTTCGACGGGTTGCGAAATGTTGTCGCCTTCAAGCGTCCAGAGGTTGATCGATCCGTTGACGAGGCTGAGCAGTTCGAGGCTTTGATCACCGATCACGTTGGCCAGTC